>DUNX01000143.1 GCA_012839115.1 Bacillota bacterium | reverse complement strand
CGACGATGATAACATGGCATCATTTATCCTCCTTGTGGTTTCAATCCACGCCCCCGCACGGGGGGCGACAGTAATATACTCAAACGATGATGGTTCTAAGGGGTAAAAACCAACTTCCGCGAACCTTGCCGATATCACCCAAATGCTATTTCTCGAATTAGTAAAAAAAGCTAGACAAACCATCACCATAAGTAGGTTCGCGATCCGGCCTGGAAAAGCATGTGAGCTTCTACTTCGCGCTAAATCGTCAATACCCCTTCAGGATCATAGGTGGGTTTTGCTCCTATGTGTTCAACTCTGTTTTTCCAGTTTTTGCCAAGAAAATAGAACCGCAAGCTATCTTCTTCTGGTTCAATAATCTGTTCTAAATTTTTCTTGAGTTGCGCAAACTGAACCGGATCAACCAAGCATTCAAAAACTGAATTTTGAACCCTTTGGCCATAGTTTTGACATTGTTTGGCCACCTTTCGAAGACGCCTTCTCCCATCAGCATCTTCTGTGCATACATCATAAGTAACTAAAACCATCATTTAAATCACCATCATTTCATTAGAAACGGCGGGTAAGCGTCAAGATCACCTCTAAGATGACGCGCCAGTAACATCGCTTGTGCATAAGGAATTAATCCAATCGCTATTTTTTCTCCCAAAAAAGGATGCATAATCTCTTCTTGTTTTCTTTTCTGCCAACTAGTAATAATCATCTTCCGCATCTCTTCGTTCATTATCACCCCACCGGATTCCTTTGTAATAAAACCTTTGGCATCTACCTGACGATTGTTTATCAGTGAAAGAGTCAAGCGATCCACTAGATATGGTCGAAGTTCCTCCATCAAGTCCAAGGCAAGACTAGGCCGTCCTGGTCGCTCCCTGTGTAAGAATCCCACCTGAGGATCTAGCCCCACAGTTTCCAAAGCTGAAGAACAATCGTGTGCCAGTAAAGTGTATAAAAAGGATAGTATGGCATTGATTGGATCAAGAGGCGGTCTTCTGCTTCGTCCGGAAAAGCGAAAGACTTCTTTTTCTTCCAAAACCAAGTTATCAATTACACCGTAATAAGATCGGGCGGATTCACCCTCTATCCCTCGGAGAATATCGACATTTTGACAGTTAACGACTTTCTGTAACTGCAAGGAAAGAAATCTTACACTGTCCTGCACATCCTGAAAAACTCCTTTGTCCCCATGATCACGTAGAAATCGCTGTAATACGCACCTACAATTAAATATTTTACCGAAGACAAAACCTTTAGCAAACTGTAACGATTCCTCCTGGCTATCGGCTATTCGGTATTGCTTTCGCCTTAATAGAACATTACCACTAACCTTTCCCGTCGCTCTGGCTAAAAATCTTCCACTTTCCGAGTGAAACGAAAGACCAACATTTCGTTCAACGCAAAGATGCATTAAGGCCGGGCTTGCCCCTGTATATCCAAAGCAGACAATGCCCTCTAAATTATGGACGGGTATTCGCAACTTAGTCTCTTCCCCGACTAAAACCAAGACGTTTTCTCCGTCTTTAGCAAGGTAAGCATCTGGAGAAGTAACATACAATACATTTAGTAATTTTCTCAATGTTGGGGACCCCACCTCCTTGATTCAATTTGGTTCACGGAGGGCATCATGAAAATAACGACGAACAGAACGCCGTTTGCTCATATGTGGTAAACAAATTTCCACTAATGAACAGCTTTTGCAGGCTTTAGTCTGTACCGGTAATGGAGTGACCCCGTCATCGAAAAGTTGATGCATTTCCAAAACAAGCTCCATAACTCGTTTTCTTAAAGCTTCATCAAAGGCTACCCGCTGTCGTCGGCGAGTACGCCCATAGAACATATCTCCTTCAGGAATTGAAGTACTAAACATCTCCTCTAAACAAATTGCCTGAGCGCAAAGTTGTACTATATCGCAGTCATCAAACTTTGGTTTTCCATATTTGTATTCAACTGGATGGGGTCTCCATAGTCCAGTTCGACCTTTTAGCTTAATTCCTTCTTCGCTACGGTGAAACTCCACTACATCAGCTACTCCATATAACCCTAACCGATATGAAACAAGCGGCAGGGAACGGGTAACGAGAACCGTTCCCCGCGCTTCTGTAAAAAACGGATCGTCCGCACGATCATGGAGATCTCTTCCTCCGAAAGTAAGGATGTTCTCCTGCCATTGTTGCTCAATATGAATCAAAGCCCATTGCCGCCGACAAAAGGCAAAATGCTGGATACCGGATAGGAGTAGAAGATCATCATCCGAGTAATTTTTCATGGTATCATAATCTTTCGATCAGTGTTATCCCTTGTGGAATTTGTTCTTTTGCAATCGAAACCATATAATCATTAAAATCTCTTGCCGGTGTGCCCTCATCTTTTCGCTTAACAGTAATTGCATCAAAAAGCTGTTGAACTGGGGCATTTCCCATTTTTGAATCGTGCTTGAAAATAACCAATTTTTTTGTTCCCATTAGGCCACGAGCGGCAGAACGATCATGTTCAAACATGTTTTCAAGGGCTTCCCAAAGAAGTTCCAAATCTCTTTCTGAAAAGCCCGTTTGGTTTGCCAACGGGGCAGAAATGAAGCCGTGAGCACGATATAGTCCATAGGGTACAGTAAATTTACGGCCCATAGTGCGGTTGTCCCCGCCTTGTTTTTCAGCTTCGGCTTCAGTCGCCACTGCCATTCTAGTAATACTGTGCTCAAGTGAAACAATTGGATCTACAGAACGAGCGAAAGTAAACTGCACTGGGCCCCGAACCTGTCCACAATTTGGCGCTGATTTTAGAGATAATACTGCCCCAAACGTACGAATATCATAAAAACGATTACACATCCATTTCCTTCCTTTATCTACTTCATCAGCTGTCGGTTTCCGAGCTTTCACATCTTTAAGATTTGCTTCGATAAATTTTCGTACTTGGGCTGGAGGTTTAATCTCTTTTAGCTCTGCCTTAATTCTCTTCACATCAGCGTCTGCTACAATTACAAGCACCAAGTTTTCATCATCCTCTTCAATTGACACCCCCTCAGGTAATTCCTGTTCCTGAAAAACTTCAACTATATTCTCGGGAATTGGTATTCGAGATTCCTCTCCCAAAGAGATTCCAAGGTCTTTAAATGCCTCAACATGTGCCCTACCTAATACTGCTTTTTCTTTAATATAAATATCATATGGTTCCTTATATCCTTCTTTTAGTGCTATATAATTTCTCACTTTCCTTTTTAGGCAAACATCAGTGACCAGACCATGCCCTGTTTCAGCATCTACTCGTGGCAAATTACCCGCATCGGGATCTCCATTCGGGTTCCCGTCTTTAACATCAAACAAAATGACAAAGTCATAACGGTTTTGGATAGACTCATTGATACCCATGAAATACACCCTTTCTTTTCATTTTTTTATTCACTTTTCGCATTATTTTTTGCCGTGAAAAGCGCCTGTCTCTGATGGTAGTAGCCAATCGCGAAACGTCCTTGTTCGTGTAAGTCTAAATGAGCAGGAAAATCTTGCAGAGTCCCCATGATTTCACCGAGTAATCGTTCAAAATTTATCACCCTACCTTTGCTTTCTAGTTTAGCTAAATGATGATTTTTAAGTCGGAGTAAATTTGTGAAAACAGTTACTGGGGTAGCGCAAGCCGCTCCATAAAAACGCTCACGAATAGTAGCATTAATACCGGGATTAGCTTCTTCTTGGATTTTTTCTAGTACGGCAAACAATCTTCCAAGCTGATAACCGGTTGATGGCTGTAATGGATCCAATTTCATACTGACCTCCTTTTCTTTTTTATTTGGATAAAACCGATTGTAACGATTTAGATAGGCCTTGATTAACGCCGCACGGACTGGTTTAACCCGATATTCCGTATCGCTACGGATACGCCGTATCACCGCTTGAAGTAAGGTAGCCGGATACGGTGTACCGTTTAAGATAGAGCGCATAAAGTCGCCGGCAAGGTTGGGAGGAATATTTTCACTTTTATCCTGCGTAGCAATGTTTACTAATATGCGCCATATAGAATAATACTCTGGTTCATTAGGTGGTTTAATAATTGTGAAATCCTCAAAATACTCTTTTATGCGTTTTGCAAATTCAAAAATGGTTCCGATCTGCCAAAATCGAACAGCGATCCGTGCAGCATTTGGTGCAAGTCCTAAAACGTAAAAAGGTATATCACCTTTATCTTCCAGGTAAGCTCCGGTCTTTACCGAATCAAAAAGCGCTTTCACTTTTTCTGTTCCAGCATTAGGATCATCTTTACCTGGTTCTTTAAAAAAGAAGGCAAAATCAGATTCAAAGGAGGAACGTTTTTGTGACCAAAAAACGGTCGTGGCATCGCCAATTAGGAGCCGTTGGGAGTGTGATTTCAGTAAAGTATTTAAAGCAGTAACATACGCAAATTCTGTAGATTTTATTATTGGCGCATTGTAACCTTGCTCTTTCCCATATGAATCATATCCCTTTTTTCTTTGGAATCCAACTAAACAGTTAGCATCTTTATTGATATATGTCTTATTATGAGTTCTTACAATAACCCCCTTTTCGCCTGTCACCAAGCATGTTCCTATTTTTCTGTTTTGTTCTATCCTTTCCGTATCTTTTTCCGATTTTAAAACTAAGTTATTAGTAATATACTCCTGAACTTTTTTTCGGCACGGAACAGGACTCATATCTGTCACTATTCGGAAAGACATATTGCATTGTGAGACTTTTAAACACTCTTGAATTTGCGGAGATGCAATAGCTTTAGAGACACCATTATTTTTATAAAACTGTACTATAGCATTAACTCCAATATCTTCTCGTAACTCCTGTGGAAGCTCTTGTATCGACTTTAGCCATGTTTGATGTTGCTTTGATGATTTCTCATCATCTATTGGTAACCCAAGTAAATATCCAATATGGTCCCAGAGCAAAAAAGTAGTTTCGTAACTCCTAACGCCGCTTCTACCTTTCGATCTTGGTAGCAAAAAAGATTTTGCAATTAATCTTTTTCCAATCCTTTCTCTTGTATCTTCAATATTAATAAACTCTCCCATTTCATCAATAACAATCAAAAAATGTAGTTCTTTTTTTTCGAAACCTTCCGGGGCAATATCGCTATCCGGATCTGCTGCTTTCCGATCATAGTATTCTTTTAATGCCTGCAGTATCATCCTCTCACCTCCACTTCCCTGCGATCGGTATTCACGACTCCTTTCTCCATATATGCCCGGAAGAACTGGGGTGTTGGGTCATTTAGATTTTCAAAATTCATATCATACAACATAAACCCCAAATCACGGGTTTCATCAATTGGCTGTACAAGATCTTCTCCTGGAGTAACCAAACGAAAATAACAGGCAAATTCCCTGCATCCTAAATAGGGACGGTGGAAGCATTGACCTTTCTTTGCCCGCCGCTCAAACATTGCGGCATACTTTGCCTCGGTTTCATCCATACGAACAATCTCCATAGCCTCCTGTTGGTCCGCCCAGAATTCTGGTGACGCTGCAGTGTTTTCTTTCCGCTTCTCAGGTGGAATAAAATCAAAATATCCATGAATACGGTACCTGACATCTTTCAGAAAAAGTCCGGCCCTTTGCTGGCGTTCATCCTCAATAAAGATCCCCATTGGCGTATTGCTTTCACCGGAAAGTTGTTTTGCTGTTGGATTTGGTATCGTTTTTCCGACTTCATTTCGGCGAACAGAGATCCATTTGATCAGGTTAAGCACTTCGATTTTGGTTATATTCCACCGGATAGCAGGTTTCCAAAGAATTGCTTCAAAAATCGCCCTGGCGGCAGACGGGGTCATCACATCATAGCTTACCCGTTCCACTTTCATCTCCGGACGGGTAAAACAGGCATAATCACCCCATACCTCTAGACACCAATTATGCACCTCTTCATCTCCTTTCTATTGAATTAAATCTTCTGGATCAAACGAGATTTCGTCGACCATAAGCCCGATATCCTTAGAATACTCAATACTTGATGTAAGCGCATAAATCCCGGGTTGTACTTCTTCAATGGAACCCCGTTGTCGCATTAGATTAAATTCTTCATTATAGACATTAACCGTATGTCTTTGAAGTTTTCGCAATAGACTCCGGTCAGGCCCTTTAAATTTCAATATGTCAATTAGTTTATCACCTTCTCCATAGCGAATTAAAATAGTTTTTTGCCGTGAATCATCAATTATGCGGAATCTTTCTGCAGCCGTCCGGAAATAGATCCCACAATCTTGTGGTTCAGGTTTTAGCAAAGAGATAATGCCTTTTACATCCAACGAATTAGCCTTCCAATATAGTTCTGAGAAATAATCTGTGAATATGCTATACTCCAGCGGATCTCGCTGCTGGGTGGCTGATAAAATACTGCAAGTCGTATCAGCCGCTTTACGCAGGATGCCGCTTGGCGGTTTTTTGGGGGCAACAAAGACGACTACTTTTCCCAGTTCTGATATCTTCCCCTCCCGATTGCATCTCCCAGCCGCTTGGGCAATTGAGTCTAAACCGGCAAGGGCTCTATAAACTACTGGAAAATCAAAATCCACGCCTGCTTCTACCAACTGGGTGCTAATAACCCGAACGGTCTCTTTGTTCTTCAGCTTATTCCTAATGATTTCTATAATTTCACTTCGATGCTGTCCACACATTAAAGCAGATAAATGATATGTTCCTTTGGGCATCAGCTTATGTAATTCGCGACAGCTTTTACGATCGGATACGATACATAACACTTGCTTGTATTGTTTTAACTCGTCGGCAATCTCTTCCCAACTTGAAGGTGTATGAAAGTCTTCTGGTAATTCGACTCGAACTCTTTTTAAAGAATCATATAGTTTTCTTACATCAGCTTCATCTCCCATGATTTCTCTAATATTGCTTAATCCCTTAAAAGCTTTGCCGTCAACAATACGTTCTCCAAAAGCCGGCTGTGTGGCGGTGGAAATCACAAAACTAACATTATAATGATCTACCAATAATTGCATGGTTCCAAGAATTGGAGCTAAATAATCAACTGGAACCAACTGGGCTTCATCTAGCACCACAACCGAATTTGCAATGTTATGTAATTTACGGCAACGACTGGATTTTGCGGCAAAAAGGGATTCAAAGAACTGTACCGAGGTAGTGACAATAACCGGAGCATCCCAATTTTCTGCCGCCAATCGTGATTTTGGTGTAGAATCTTCTTCATCCAGACTGGAATGATGTTCTACCACTTGGTCATCTCCTAGGGCTTTGCGAAAAACATCAGCGTTTTGCTCAATAATGCTCGTATAGGGGATAACATAGATAATGCGGTCTAGGTTATGTATTTTGGCATGTTCGAGCCCAAAAGTAAGGCTGGACAAGGTTTTCCCCCCGCCTGTCGGCACTGAAAGGGAAAAAAATCCCGGGGGCTCTTTAGCCATTTCTATACATTTTTTTCGGACGCTCCTTCTGATTTGGTTTACAGGTGTATCTTCTGAGGTTTCATCAAGCTCCTTATTGAAGCGACTCAGCCGCTCAAGTAATTCCGGGATTGAGCAGTAACCACCCCTGGCATCCGCCTTCTCCTGATCCATGTATGATTCTGTGTCCAAGAAATCCGCATCTACTAAGCACGAGTATAACATTCTGATCCATAGAGCCATGTCCAATTCTTTTGAAAACTGCCGGGGAATCATAGAAGGTTTCGATAATTTGATTCTTTCCAGAATAGATTGGTCTATTTCCTCTAAGTTTTTCACTTGTGTTAGCTGAAATTCCAATGAAGCCCTGCCTGTTCCTTCGGCGGGAGACCAATCCGGCAATCCCGCATGATGGCCGGCAATACAATAAGATAAAATCCGTCCGATTCCTTTACCATGGAACTCCTCTACTAATTTAGCCCCATGGATGGCGTGGGGCATTTTCCCCGGCTTGCCTTCCAGGTGGGCTTCTTCGTCAAAATAGCCGCTTTTTAGGCGAAGGTATTGCTGCCATTCCAACCGGCTCTTACCGGCATCATGCGTTAGACCGACAGCATTCCCCCATTCTTTTGAGCCAAATTTGGAGGCAAATTCTCCGGCCATTTTTGCTGTCACATACAAATGATCCAATAAGAAGTGAGGAGTAGCCCATGTATCATCTGTATTTTTTCGTACATGGGCGATGAGTTTATTATCCATGCATTCCTCCCCTTTCACTCGTTTATACAACCTTATTCTATCCCTTACAATTGACTCCAACCTGATTTCAACAGTAATGTTTTATATTTCAACTTCTGTATAGAATTTTACCAAATCATGATGACAACCCATGTCACGGAACAACAGTTCGCTCTATTTTTTTCATTTCTCACCCCCTCTGTTAGTTTTTGAATACCTTTCCAACCCTGCCGCCATCGTTTTTGCCATCATTGCCCGGAGTTCCGGGGGTTCTAGAACTTCCGCTTCATCGCCAAAAGACAAAACCCAGCGGAGTACCGATCTATGGCCACAAGCCTTGGCAATAAAGACGATTGTCCCACCGGGTTCTTCGATAATCTCTTGAGAAGGATGGAAATTGGTTTCGCGAACAAAACGAGCGGCCCGGGAGAAGAAACGAACCTTGAAAGAGAACTCTTCCCCCCGCTCCATCTGCCAGGCGGCGCCCATATACTCCTCATAACTGTAATCCACGGGAGGAGAAAATGTCTGTGTAGTCGATTCTAAACCTCTAATTCTATCTATCCGGAAAAGACGTGTCTCTTGATTACGATGGCAAAAAGCCACCAGATACCAAAAACCATCTTTGAAGACTAACTGGTATGGTTCAATAATCCTGTCGGTCACTTCATCTCTGGAAAAACTATAGTATTTCATTCTAAGAAGAGTATGATTCTTTATGGCTTCGTTGATCTCTTTAAACAGTGATTCTTTCCCGGAGTAATCAGCGGCAGGCGCAACTTCAATCTCCACTTGCTGGCCAATGCTTTCAATCTCATTACTAAGTTTCTTTGGCAACAGGGCCAAGAGTTTTTCTTTTACTTGCCCCGGTGCTTTTATAACCCCTTTTTGTTGCTCAAGTAATTTGATGCCATAAATCAGTGCTAGGGCTTCTTCCATAGTAAAAGCAATAGCCTTAAGCATCGACCCCTCTACCATCCGGTAACCCCGGTCGTGATAAAGTGGAAAACCCGCATCCTCAATTGTGCGCAGGTCACGATAACATTGCCTTACACTCACCCCGCACCGTCTGGCCAACTCCTCCGCTGTACACCCGGGATGGGTTTGAATATAAAAGATCATATTAAACAGCCTTACCATACGATTATCTCGTGCCACAAGTTTCACCTCCCCCAGAATGATTTGATTGGTTTCATAATAATCGGGTAGTTTTATGTGAATAGACTGTTTAAGCATAAATATTACATTATTGTAACATAAAAATATTATAGCACTTTATTTTCACAAATACCAGAATTGAACAAAACTTGGATGTACAATATCTATGAACACTGGCTTATGCGTATGGCAGGGAAAACAAAGCTTTCAAAGAAATATTATTCTCAAATACATAATACTGGAAGGTGAAGTTTTTGAAAAGCGCAGATGTTCGGAAAGGTATTACACAAGCAAAGTTCAATGAGGAAAATAAAAACGTCATTGCTGGAGAAGTTTTTCTCCTTTCGTTGTTATTGGGCCATTTTTCTGGGTCGTGGCTGGTGTTTGTAGGCAGTTTTCTTGCATTGGTTATTGCTTTTCAGATAAAGAAATTAGCTGTTCTATTATGTGTTGGATTTAGTATTGTGTGGGGAGTTATAGGGTTTTATATTGGCGGTTATTTGGGAGGTACCGAAGCTAAGATTGCATTAAGTATATTAGGATTCATAATGGGCCTAGGAGCTAATTTTAGTTCACTTGAATGGATGGAAGATATCGGAAGTGACGAAAACATTGACCATGCCATTGACCATGTCATTATACCTTGTGACAAATGTGGAAGAAAACTAAGATTCCCGAAAACGAATAAAGAGTTAGTGGTTACCTGCCCTATATGTAAATATACATTTACCTATAAGAATAATAGCTAGGAATTTATCATTACAGCTTCAATCAATGAAGATGGAGGTAAACTATGGATACAAATTTCTTGGAAATCATCGGTTATCAATACGAGTTTGTCCATACCGGCATGATTAAATGGTTGTTGGATAGCCGGAATGCCCATGTTAATGAGGAAACAAGATATAATGTTTTAAAAACACTGAATGAAAAGATGGATTTCAAAAGGAAGATATTTCGAGGATTAAATGCATCCCAGAGTATTCGATTGGGCGGCAGATAAAACTCGACCTTGTGGTAGAGATCGAGCTAAAAGCTAATACAGGAAAGAGATATTTGGTTATTGAGATGAAAGTCGATTCCATTCCAACAAAAGAACAACTGAAAGGAATATTTGAGAAATTCAATAGGAAGTTAGATGAGTCTTCTCAAGCATATTATCTCCTCTTTTTGCTTGGGTCTTCTCATGTGTGCAAATTCCCAAAGGATACACACGGTTTTAATGTTATCACATTAGACAAGGCCATAGATATTTTGGGCAGCCTGAATATTGATGAGAGATTATTCCGGGAATGGATCGATTCTCTTAAGAGAGAAAAAGAAAAAAAACACAATGCAGTCAATTATTTAAAAAGTTCCCCCAATTTATGGGACCGTGCTTATTGGAAAGAGCATGGGTATAGAACCCCACTCCCCTATTTCTACTATTTATATAATGAGTTAAAACAGAATTTCACGAAAATAAAAGAATGGGATATCTATAGTGGCAATAATAACCCTGTTATGAATTGGGAAAAAGGGTGGTTGGCGAAGACATATTTAAGCAAAGAGTACCGGTTTTATTGGGAGTTTAACTATGAAACCTTATATTTGAAAGTTGAAATCAATAAACAAAATGTATCCCGGGATGATTTATTAACCATTAAGGAAAAAGTACGTAAAATTTGCCGGAGTAATTCCACCCCACGGTGGGAAGGGACCAGGAACAGCTATGGAACCTATAGTTCCATATGTAAGTGGCCTTTTAGCTTTACTAAAGAAGATTTTAGAGAAATTGCCAAAGAGACAGAGGCTATTATTAGCCGGATACACCCCTTATTGAATAGCGTGTAAGGTCCCTGTCCAAATGATTTATTGCTTTCGAAAAGACAACCGTCACCCGTAGTCCCCTTTCCCGGTTCGCTTGAGAGCCGGGGGTTAATTCTTTCTAGTCACATCATCCTCCATTTTATATAACTCGCGCCCCCCTATCTCCATAGCCAGCCCTTCTATGCCGTATTTATTGTAGGGATAAATCTTGGAAACAGGAAATCTAAGGATGACCGGATTTTTAAAATAGACTGTATTCTCCTTCGGGTTTACCCAGAT
>DUNX01000133.1 GCA_012839115.1 Bacillota bacterium | reverse complement strand
GCTATATTGAAAGCGGAGATTATGTAACATACAGGAATATTGACTTCGGTAGTGGGGCAACAAGCTTCCGGGCAGTGGTTGCTTCCGGCTTGTCGTCGGGTTCGACAAATATAGAAATCCGTCTGAATGGCCCCTCCGGTACTCGTGTCGGCACTTTATCAGTGGGCTCAACCGGCGGATGGAACAATTACACAGAAAGATCCACATCAATTAGTACGGTTACCGGTGCTCACGATCTGGTCTTAAGATTTTCCGGCCCGGTTAATGTAGACTCGTTTGTCTTTGGATCAGGAGGAAGTCAGCCACCGACCCAGCCGCCACCGACGCAACCGCCACCGACACAGCCGCCTTCCGGAGGTCTTTCCGCCTCTGTTACCGAAAGTACCTGGGGCGAAGGAGCCACGGTAAATGTGAAAATAACAAATAACGGATCATCAACAGTCAACGGTTGGACAGCAACTTGGACTTTTGCCGGGAACGAAAAAATAACCAGCTTGTGGAATGGTACTTATACGCAAAGCGGGGCTTCGGTAACCGTAAGAAATGCCAGTTGGAATGGGACAATCCAGCCGGGGGCATCAGTCACCTTTGGCTTTAACATCTCATACACCGGATCTTACAACAGACCGCAGATTACGGTTCAATAGGCAAATAGCCGACAAAGGCCTCTTGTAGGCCTGCAAGCCCACGGGGGCGTAGCAAAGAAAGCAGTTGCAAGAAAGGAAGGCAACTGCTTTCTTTATGCCCGTAGCCCCTGTTTTTTACCGGGAAAGCAAAAGGTAGATAGTTTGGCTTGTTATGACCCGGTGGTTGTGATAGTATCTTGATTAAAAGTAAAAACCCGGCATTCAAAACCTGGCGGCAGCCGCCTACACGCGCGGAGTTAGGTTGGGCAGTCCGGGCAATATGTCCGGACAAGCCCGGTACAGCCACCCACACCCAGGTGTTTGCAGGCGGAATGTACAAAAAATGAACAAGGATGACACCAGCGAATGAAGAACAAAACAATACTGATCCCCAACTCTTTTTACGGCCGGACAGTACCGGCTATTTTTTACCAGCGTTTACACAGGTTTGCGGCGCGGGTAGAGACAGAAGAGGGAGAGGAAGAGGTGCATATCCCCAACTCCGGTCGCCTGGCGGAACTGCTTTTTGCCGGGAATCAGGTGGGCTTGCACTTTGAAGGGAAAAAGGGACGGAAAACCCGCTATACCCTGGTTAAGGCACAAACCCCCGACGGGTGGGCGTTTATCGACTCGCGGCTGCCCAACCGGATTCTGGCCAAGCATTGGCCGGACTTCTCGCCGCTCCGCGGTTATGACAAGGCCTATCCGGAAACGACCGTGGGCGCCAGCCGTTTTGATCTGGCGTTGTATGAAAAGAATCCGGAGAAAATCGCCTTCCTGGAAGCAAAATGCGTCACCCTGGTGCAGGAGGGAACCGGCCTTTTCCCGGACGCCCCAACGGAAAGGGGAAGAAAACACCTGCTTGAACTGGCACAGTTGGCCCGCGACAGTCACCGGGCATTGGTTTTTTACTTCGTGCAACACCCGGGAGGAAAGAGGGCCTGGGCGAACGGGGAAATGGATCCGAAATTTGCCGACGCAATGCGCGAGGCAATCCAAGCCGGGGTGGAATTCTACGCCTACCGTGTCATGCCCGGGGAAGAGTGGGTGGAATTGACGGAAGTGCCGGTGGAAGAACCGGCGGGTGAATAAAAGGGATTAGAGAGAGGTGATTTTTGTTGAACCGTGACAAAATGATCTCGCTGACAAATAAGCTGTCTTGTCTTCTTGTAATTATCCTTTTTATGACTATCAATACTATGGGAAGATCGGATCATCGATGAGAGTGTTTTCTGGGCATAAGAGCCAAAGTACAACAATTCTTTTTTTCACCCTGTTCAAACTTAGTTTCATCAAGGCTTTTCAGTACCGGGGATATATCCTGGTTACTCTTTTCAGCGCTTTGCTTGATGTTTTTGTCCGGATTAGTTTATGGACGGCATTGTTCCGGGCTAATCCGGTGGTCCAGAACACCACTTTTCATGATATGATCAACTACATGGCTTTGACCGGGCTGCTTATGCTCGTTCAAATGTCCGGGGTAGATGACAGGCTGGCTAACCGGATTTTGCAGGGCTCAATCGCCACAGATCTGATCCGGCCTTATAGTTTAAAATTATTCATCTTCGCACAAACCATCGGTGATAACCTGGCCCACTTCTTGCTTTTTGTTTTTCCTGTGTACACCGGGGTTCTGGTTCTTTTCGGGATGAGGTTTCCCCCCACCCTCCTCCACGGCCTTGTTTTTGTCGCCACTGTGATCAACGGGGCCGTCATCTCCTTCCTTTATTATTACATAATAGGGATGCTCCCTTTCTGGCTGGAGTCCAACTGGTACGTCAGGTTTGTGAATTACGCCATGTTTACCTTGTTTGCCGGGGCGTTTGTTCCGATCTGGTTTTATCCCGACTTCCTTATACAAATCAGCTATTACCTGCCTTTCCGGTACATTACCTATGAAGCTGTCACCTTCTATCTCGGCCGGACCGGTTTACCGGCCATGCCCGCTGTTCTCCTGCGGCAGTGGGTTTGGATCGGGATTTTGCTAGGACTTGAAGTGGCTTTGTGGAAGGCGGGCCAGAAAAAACTGACGGTCTACGGCGGGTGATCCATATGCATTATTTCCGTCTTTATCTGCAATTTATCAAGATCCGGCTGACCTCAATCGTCTCTTATCGGGGTTCTTTCTTTGCCGGGGTGATCGCCCAGTTCCTCAGTTACGGCGCGGGTTTTTTCGCCACATGGCTGCTGGTGAAGGCCTTTCATGAGCTGAACGGGTGGACTCCTTACGAGGTATTGTTGCTCTATGGGATGAACCTTTTCTCCTATGCCCTGGCGGCCTTCTTCTTTTTCAATCTGGCCGTTGACATTGAGAACCTGGTAATAAGCGGGCGTCTGGACGGTATTTTGGTCAAACCGGTTAATCCTTTTCTCTACTTGATTTGTAACGGTTTCAACGTCGCCTATTTCAGCCATATCAGCCTGGCGGTCTTCACGATGATCATCTGCTTTCGCGGTCTGGGCATAAGCTTGACCCCAATAATGCTGGTAATGCTGGCACTCTCGATCTTGGGCGCGGCGCTGATTCATGCGGCGGCTTTGGTCATGACTTCCGTCCCTGCCATCTGGATGCTCCGTGTCAGGTTCTCCGATATCCTGTACTGGGGGATGCGGGAATTTATCAATTACCCGCTTTCTATCTATAACCGGGCTGTTCAGGTCATCCTCACCTTTATTCTCCCGTATGGTTTCATCAGTTTTTACCCGGCCCAGCTGTTCTTGGGGAAAGAAGATTATCTGTTCCACCCGTCTTTACCGTACGCCACCTTGCCGGTGGGGCTGGGCCTCTTCTTTGTGGCTTACCGGTTTTGGCGGTACGGGATCGACCGTTACCAGGGAACGGGGACATGAAAGAGGGGATTTTATGTCTTATATCAATGTGGAGAATGTGGTAAAAGAATTTAAGGTAGTCCGGAGGGAAAAGGGGCTGATAAATGCGCTCAAGTCGCTTTTTCACCGGGAATACGATATAGTAACCGCGGTTGATCATATCAGCTTTACGATTGATAAGGGAGAACTGGTGGGCTATATCGGCCCCAACGGCGCCGGGAAATCCACCACCATCAAAATGCTCTCCGGGATCCTGGTCCCCACTGCCGGCCGCATCACTGTGGACGGGGTTATTCCCCACCAGAACAGGAAGGAAAACGCTAGGCGGATCGGGGTGGTCTTCGGCCAGCGGTCTTCGCTGGAATGGGATTTACCGATGGAGGAGACCTTTGACCTTTTTCAAAAGATCTACCGGATCGATGACCGGATGTACAAGAGAAATGTCGAGTTTTATGTGGAACTCTTCGCGATGCAGAGCTTCTTGAAACGGCCGGTCCGGCAGCTCAGTTTGGGGCAGAAAATGCGGGCGGAGATTGCCGTTGCCTTGCTCCATGACCCGGAGATCCTCTATCTGGACGAACCGACCATCGGTTTGGATGTGGTGGCGAAAAACCACATCCGGCAGTTCATCAAAAGAATAAATTCGGAAAAGAAGATAACTTTGATGTTGACCACCCATGATATGGACGATATTGAGCAGATCTGCGACCGGATTATCATGATTGACCAGGGGAAGTTGCTGTATGACGGTTTCCTGCAGAACTTCAAAGAGAAATACGGCGGCGAGTATACAATTACCGTGGATTTTGCCTACGCTGAAGAAGGCAGGGAAGTGGATCCCCGGTTGCAGTTGGTCTCTATCGAAGGCCAACGCAAGGTCTACGTAGCCCACCGTAGCGTCATCGAGACTACCGAGGCCTTAAGATACTTCATTGACAATTTCGATGTGAGCCACTTGAATATCCGGGAGGCTGATATTGAGGATGTGGTGAGGAATGCTTATGTAAAGGGATAGGGAAAGGTGCCCTATAGCAAATAAGAAGATAAAGTGAAGTAACAGCCTGGCAAGAGTTCATAAAAAAACACATGTGGATAAATAACAAAATTCCCGCATTTTTTGTCTTTCCGCAAAAAAACCAATGCAAATCTTGCAGATCTGTTGTACAATAGTAGGCGTACAAATTTTGAATTACCGCATATACGGTTCTAATCAAACTTTAATCTATACGTAAAAATCCTCTAATCTATATGCTCTATACTCAACCTGATAAACTAGAGAGATTTAGGTGCATTGTATGAAGAAAATATTCAGTGCCATACGGAGAGCGGATCTGAGCCTCTTCCTCGCCATAAACAGACTGCAGAGCAATTGGCAGAATAAATCCTTTTCGCTCTTGACAAATTTAGGCGGCCTGTGTTTTCAGGCCTGCCTGGCGCTTTTTTTGATTTTATTGCCATCAACCAGGAATACCGGATTCAAGCTGGGGATTAGTCAAATTGTCGTGGCAGGAAGTGTGCAGCTTATAAAGCTTATTGTCTCCAGAAGCAGGCCTTATATTGCTTTAGCAAACATCGTTCCGCTTAAGACGGCAAGGGACTATTCATTTCCCTCGGGGCATACCGCCGTCGCATTTTCGGCCGCCCTGACCATAAATGCCTTGGTACCACTGGCAATCTCAATTATTGGTTTCACCTTGGCGGCCTTAATCGGCTATTCCCGGATCTATATCGGCGTCCACTACCCATCGGACGTTATTGTTGGCGGTTTGATTGGCTATGTGATTGCGGGGGTTTTGTTGTTGGTGTTATAGCCTGAGCTTTTTTTGATTCAAATCTTAATTCATTGGAGAGGAGGGTTAATAAATGATTAGTAGCGATGAACAGCGTAAAAGAAGAGAAGCAATGGAATATGCTATAAGAACTGTTGAAATGGAAGGGTTTACTTTTACAGAAGAAGAAAAGAAAGTTTTTGAAGATATAGTTCTGGGAAAAACTACTGTTGAGGAAGAGATTGAAAAAATGAAAAAGTTAGCTTATCAGTTAGGGTCAGGGAATAAAGATAAATGACAAGAGAGTTAAAAGGGGTTGTAAATCAACCCCTTTTTTCACATATGACCCTCTCACCACGAGATTTACTGCACACATATTGAGGTCTCTTCCTCTTTGATGGGTACGGGATGGACGCACCGCTTGGGAAGTATTTGCCGGTCTTAATCAAGGTGATTAATGACAGAACTTATGTTCTGCAGGATCTCTCAGGCCAGGGGATTCCCGAAGGAGCAGAAACTATAATGATCAACGGGAAAAGGACGGCCGAAATCATCAGTGCTCTTTTGTCAAACCTTACTGCCGACGGGTACAATATGTCAAAAAAGTATTACATTATGAATCACTGGTTCAACTGCTTATACCACTATTATATCGATAATTCCTCCCGGTTTACCCTGGTTTACCGTAGTGCTGAAGATGACCAAATTTTCACCAAAACGGTGGACGGCATTAAGAATCAACAGATGCATATGACGACGATGAGCATTTACTATCCCCGCGGAAACGACCTGTATACGAAGGCTATTACCGATGATTATGCCATATTAACCATCAAGTCCTTCAGCCTGAATAATAAGAAGAAATATAAAGCTTTCATCGACGGATTCTTTCAGGAACTGGCAGAGAAAGAAATATCCCACCTGATTCTGGATTTACGTGATAACTGGGGAGGTAACCCATATTATGCATCCTATCTGTTATCTTACTTGATTAGTACGCCCACCCTTTATTTTGACAAAGAGGTGCCGTTTTATTATGCCAAGTATAAAAAATCGCTGAAACCAGCTGAGCACCGTTTTACGGGCCGCGTGTATACCTTAACTAACGGGGCTTCTTTTTCTACCACTGGCCACCTCTATTCTTTATTGCGGTTTCATAATATCGGGGTCTTTATCGGGGAAGAATCAGGCGGTTCCCATGTGTGTACCGATGCCTCAATCAATGTTACCCTGCGCCATACAAAGCTTCGGCTGCACTGCTCAACCACTGTGTTCGCCACTGCCGTTTCGAAT
>DUNX01000058.1 GCA_012839115.1 Bacillota bacterium | reverse complement strand
TAAGGGTTGATGATACCGAGGTTTATGCGGATTACTATGATTATCTCAAAGAACGGATCGACCGGATCAACCTGGTTGAGGTGGAAGTACGGACCGTGGCGGGCATCCTCCGGGACGCCCTGCTGACGGCGGAGGAATATTTGGAGCAGGCCTTACCGGAGATCGAAACGCTGGCCGCCGAGTTTTACCAGGGGCCTTCCGGGGAATCCTGGGATAAGTTCCAGCAGTTGCTGGATGGGGTGGATTGGCTCAACCAGTTGGTGGCGGTTATTGACCAAAGCGCAACGAAACCCGAAAGGTGGCAGGATTATTTGGCGGTGGCAGGCCGGCTCCGGGATGAACTCCAGAACCTCCAGGAAGCGCTGGAAAACCGGGATTATGTGGTGATTGGCGATTTACTCAATTACGAAATCATCCCTTGTCTCCAAGAGTTCAAGGGGATAATCAAAAAGACCAAGAACGATGAGGGGAAGAAAGATGATCTCCACTGAGAATGCGGATATTATAAAGACGAGGTTTCCCGGGGTTTGGCAGGCCCTTGAAGAATTGGATGAATTGCCCGCCACCAGCGGGCTTTTCGCTATAACCACGGCAAAGAACGGGCAGCCTACTTTAAGCCTGACGAAAGACGATAAAACCTATTATCTCCACAGTGCCTATAACCCGGAGGAGGAAGCCGGAAGACTGGCCGCCCGTATACGAGAGGAATTGGGAGAAGCCCACGGATATAAGCACCTCTTTTTTTACGGCGTGGGGCTGGGTTACCAGATCGAGGCTTTTACCCGTGCCTTTCCGGACCTGCCTTTCACCGTTTATGAGCCCCATCCGGAAGTCTTCCGGTATTACCTGGCCACTAAACCCCTCTCCGTCCTGCCCCTCCAAGACCTGGAAGGGCTCCATGTGGGGCAGTCCCCAGCGGCGACCGCCCGGTTTTTGGCGGAATACGCCGCACGCCTTCAGGGGGAAACGCTTTTTGTTGCTTTACCCGCCTACGAAAGGCTTTTCCCGGAAGAATTTAAGGAGTTTGCCGCCGTCTTCCGGGATGTCCTGGCCGGGGCCAGGACGGCGTTGCGTACCACTTACGCGTATGAGAAGAAATGGACCCTCAACAGCCTTGCCAACTTCCAACAGTTACTGAAAACCCCAAATATACTTGACAATACGGTTAAAAAGCACTTTCATGGGAAACCCGCCTTGATTGTGGCCGCCGGGCCTTCGGTCCATGAGGAGATAGAAAAGATCCGTTACATTAAAGAAAACGGCCTGGCGTATATCTTTTCCGTTGGTTCGGGGATTAATCCCCTGCTGAATGCGGGGATTCACCCGGACGCGGCCTGCACTTACGATCCGAAGAAGAATATTTTTGTTTTCCGGAAGGTAATTGATAAAAAAATTACCACCATCCCGTTGGTCTTCGGCAGCAGTGTGGGACCGGATATTTTCCCGGATTACCCCGGGCCAATGCTGCACATGATTATGGACCAGGATACGGTGGCCCGTTTCTTTTTGCGGTTTGCCAACGCTGAAGAACCCGAAATAATTCAAGACGCCCCCACCATCGCCATTGTTACTTTGCAGCTCCTGGCAAAATTGGGGGTGGAACCGGTGATCTTTGCCGGGCAAAACCTGGCGTACAAAGACGGCCTGGTTTACGCGGAGGGCATTCCCTATTACAACCCGAAGTTGACCGAGAAAAAACAGAAAGCCGCCTTTCTGGTGGAGGATGTTTACGGCGGGCAGGTCTACACTAATGAAGGTTTGGACATGATGCGCCGGAACATGGAATACTTTATCAGCCGTTATCCGGGACGAGAGTTTATTAACACCACCAAAGGCGGGGCGAAGATCAAAGGCGCCGCATTTCAACCCTTGGAACAGGTGATCAAAGAGCACCTGACCACCTGTGTGGTGGAGAAGGATTGGTGGGTGCGCGCTACGGAAACCGCCGCTGTTTATGACCGGGGCTACATCCGGCGGCAACTGGCGCGGATGAACGGCGAATTGGTGGAGATGAAAGGGCTACTCAGGAAGTTTGAAGAGAATTTCC
>DUNX01000139.1 GCA_012839115.1 Bacillota bacterium | reverse complement strand
ATTTAAATAAATTCTAATATTTAGTAGTTTACTATTTCTATATCAGCATATCACTATCTACAACCCGAATCTCAACTTGATAAATATATCTTTTTGTTGCTATATAGCCTATGAGTTCCACTTTATCATTTTCTAACAAAGCAACTATGCACGCAAATGCATTAAAATTATAATCAGGGTCATAAATAATTGAAGTGAGAGTAGCAATATCTCCTCCACTCACTCCTCTTAATGGTACAATATGACTGTGCCATTCCCCAACATAATCTACTCCATATTTTTCATAATGCTCTTGCAGAACCTTTGAACAGTATTCTGTATCTCTAAGAAATTTAGTTGAAGAATGGTATGCTTTAGGACCCGGTAATGAGGCATGTGTTACATCTACTGTTAATGGTTTAATGTCCCGCCCCATTAAAATGCCTCCAGTTTCAACTCTAGGGCTATCCTTTGTAGTCCTAACAATAAATTCATATACTTGCCTCGTAATATTCAACTTCGGCTTTACAACTTCCAGACTTTTATACCAGTTTTTGCATAATCTCATCATACTTTTCCTCTATATTGATATTTCTAATTTCCTCCGCCAACGAGCCACAAAGTGGACATTCAGGGTGAATGTTATAATTGCAATAATTAGTTCCAAATGGCTGTCTGAATTTATATGGTTCAATAAACTCAGTATTTCTTACTGCTCCCCAAGTTATAAAATTATAAGGTGATTTACCAAATCCATTTTCGGGATCATCTTTTATTGTCATAAGAGCAACCTTTGCTGCCATCGCAGCAACTATAAACACATCAGTCCGAGTGCCTCTGCTATTACCATTTGAATTCCTCACTTGAGAACTATAAGGTAAAATTCCTTCTCTGGTCTCATTATCTTCTATTAATACACCTTGTTCCTTAAGATGGATCCTTGTACATTCATAACAAGCAGTTTGATTTGGTATAACCCTAATTATTTCACCAATCTTTGCATTATCAAAAGTACATACTAGAATTAAAGGTTTATTAAATTTAACACATATATAATTTACCATTGCACGAGATTCAGGATTATCTGTAGCACAAATTACAATATCTGAACATTGTACCGCTTCTACCAATTTTTCAGGGTAGTATATAATATCATTTTCACACTTTTTAATACTAGTAGGTAATGAATGCTCCTTAATTACATCTTCAACTGCATCTATCTTTTTTCTACCTAAGTCTCTTACATCACATATATGTCTAAAAAGATTCACACTAGAAAGCCTATCTTTATCAAATAAATGTAATATTCCTACTCCTGCTGCTGCAAGTTCCATAGCAATGGAAGATCCTCCACTCCCTAACCCAACAATAACAATATATTTATCCTTCATTTCTTCTAATGGCACTAATCCATCTATTCTCCTAAACGGATTGGGCTTCTCCTCTAACACTTGCACTTCTCCCGGCAAAATTAATTTCTTTTCCTTTAACTCAAGACAAAAAGTAAGTAGTACCTCTTTAGAATCTTCTTCTATAAATAACAAATATTCAGTTTTTGACTCCTGAATCATCTCAAACAAGCCTTCAGGTAACCAATGAGTTAATTCTTTCAATAACATATCCCATTTTTTAATTTTATTTATCAAACCCTTTTTTACTTTTACCCAATAAGCCAATTTATCTTTATAATTGTTATTGCAAAGTCTATGTTTTAATACTTTAAGAGATGCAAGACACGGCTCCATATCTCCTGTTCCCAAATCAACACTAAATGCACCTAAGACATCACCTTTAGCAAAACCGTCAATATAACCCCATCGCTTATCGCATCTCCTCATTTTATCTATTAGTTCTTCACCAATCAGCATACAGTACCATGAAGCCAAGTTATGCACCTCCCTTTATAGGTACATCAGCCATGCCTTCGTCGGGCATTTTGTCGATTAGTTTAAATAAAAATGCCACGAAATTAAAATACCAAATTTCAATTTTATCAACTACATCAACTGTAGTATACCGAACATTCCATAACTTAGGTTGCAAATAACACAAGTTACCATCCTCCCATCTATGCCATTTATGCCCCCACATCTCTTTGGGTAATTCTGGCTCAAGTGGATAGACTTTTGGTGGTATGATTGGAAAACCATCTGGATATATTAATCTGACTTTTAGTGGCACAGTCTCTATTCCCTCTGGAATTAAATTAACCTCACCTTCCCAGGCAAGTTTACCTTCGTATTTACAAATAATAAAATTTGGATACTTGCTCTGCATCTTCTGGTATTCTAAAACAACTCTATTTTTATCAAACTCATACCAATTCATAATATCACCTGAAAAATGGCTGATCTTTTAAAGGACGAGGGCCTTTATTAGTATTTTTATTTGTAGTTGCTGTGACAAGGGAACCACTATTTGAAACTGTTATAGATTTTAATACTGGTAACTTATTGCTAATTAAGCCCTTTTCGAGTTCTTTAGAGTTTTGACAGAACTCATTATAGAAACTTTGCCATTTGAAAGAGAATCGTTCATATGCATACTTCAACTGATCTTTTTGAAAAGAGTACGTTTCATACTTCTCTTTGTATTTATCTGGAACCCATTCTGCAATATTCTTGCCCATTATCACTTCCCATGAACTTGCATGGCTTGAATTTTTCCCGGCAATAAAGGAAACTTCTGATATTGGTTTAACTTGGTTTGCATCTGATAACCCAATTCTTGTCCATAACACATTCCCATATTCTATACCCATACCAACCTTGACAGTCTCGTCTAATAACTTATCTAAATACTGATTTACTACTTCTTTTATACCATGCATAAGAAAAGCGCATGTTCTCAAAGAGTTAAATGCATCTTTTTCTGTGGTAGTATAGCCCTGACCAAAATAAGCCATAACTCCATCTCCAGTAAACTCCGCAACATATCCGCCATACTGCCTAATACTAATGATCGAAGCCGCAGTAATTGCTTGTAGAATTTTTACTAATTCTTGATTATCAAGTGCAATGGACATCTTTGTAAAACCTCGAATATCCATAAAAAAAACGATAAGGCTCCCCGGTATTGTCTCGCCTATCTCGACATCTGTAACTTTTGAATGCCCCAAACCAGTGGATGCTGATTTGTTAAATATCGACTTCATTTCTCCGAGTATAGTGTCATATTGCACAGAAGGTTTATCATAGACGGATTTATAAATATCACTAAACGATCTTATTGTATTTGCCATATCTATTCCCCTCCACTTAATTAATAATAGTTACAATCAATAAAATAAGCACATGTAAACTCTGATCAACCAAAAACCTTATTTGTGTATTATCTGCTTGTTCCTTTTTAATAGTTTTCAGCCACCATTTAACAATATTTCCTCTATCCAATAGCACATGAGATAAGAAAATCACTACTATACTTAATAAGGATATTCCCCCTGCTATCAAAGTCATCAAATAGACGACAACTGAATAAACAAGGGCATGTGTTATTAAAGCCTTCCATATTCTACTTTTATTTTCAGCCTGCCAACTTGTTTGCAAAAGAAAGTCACCTACTGCATGTCCTACAATCAAAAACAGAAATATTTCATAATCTTGATTCTTAACACTCCATGAAAGTGCTATTTCAGAATTAAAAGTTATTAATACCATTATAGTTGTAAGTGCTGCTGTCCAAATACATTGTTCTATCCATTTTAATGCTGCTTTAGTTCTTTGCATCTTCTTTTCTTTGATATATGATAGTTTTAACAATTCTAAGGTCAGTGATTTTAATAGATCTGAGTCATTGCTCTCTTCTATACTTTTATAATATTTGCTGGCACTTAGGCTAAATTTCAAATCATTAAGTTCCCAAAGATAATCTTCCCAACGCATTGATGAAGTTAATCCGCTCAAGTAATATTTTGTATTAGGCATGTCCTGCCAGTCCCCAATGTTAATATGATTATTAGGGTTATTCGCTGGATTAATTGAACGTAATGAAAGAATAAGCGAGATAAAAAGACATACTGAAAAATAAATTATACCCATAATTGCAATCACCTTGGGCAGAACCATCAACTGATTCAACAATGTATAGTATTTGTCTAATAATGTTACTACCCCAGCAATAAGCCCCATAGCCACAACTATAACAGCCCCAGACTTGGTATCTGTAAAACGAATAGTCTCTTGAGTATCATTTAT
>DUNX01000057.1 GCA_012839115.1 Bacillota bacterium | reverse complement strand
TCCGGCCTGGGGAGAAGGTCCCTGTCGACGGGTGGATTATTGAGGGCAACCCGGCCATCGATGAATCGATGCTCACCGGGGAAAGCCTGCCGGTGGAGAAGAAGGTTGGCGACCCGGTGACCGGCGCTACGATTAACACCTTTGGTACGTTTAAGTTCAAAGCAACAAAGGTTGGGAAGGATACGGTCCTCGCCCAGATCATCAAGATGGTCGAGGAAGCGCAAGGCGCCAAAGCACCGATCCAGAAGATCGCCGACCGGGTGGCCGGGGTCTTTGTCCCGGTGGTGATCGGTGTGGCGGTGCTTGCCTTCCTCCTCCGGTTCCTGCTCACCGGCGATTTCTCCACCGCGGTGATCAGCGCCGTTTCCGTCCTGGTCATTGCCTGCCCCTGCGCTTTGGGGTTGGCGACGCCGACCGCGATCATGGTCGGGACCGGGAAAGGCGCGGAGAACGGGATTCTGATTAAAGGCGGGGAACACCTGGAGACGGCCTACAAGATCGACACGGTCATCCTGGATAAGACCGGGACCATCACCAAAGGCCGTCCGGAGGTGACTGATCTCATACCCCTCGGCGGTTTCACGGCGGAGGAAGCCATTTACCTGGCGGCCATCGTGGAGAAGAAATCCGAGCATCCTTTGGGGGTCGCGATTTACGAAAAAGGCAAGCAGGAACACGGCGCCCTCCCAGACCCGGAAGAGTTTACCGCCCTTCCCGGGCAGGGGGTGAAGGCGCGCGTGAGCGTACCGGCGGGCGTAACCCGCCAGCCCCTGGCAGGAGTCGAGGTTTATCTGGGCACCCGGAAGCTCCTGGAGGAGCAGGGGATTGACTTTGGGGCTTCGGAGACTGTCCTGACCGGGTTGGAGAACGAAGGGAAGACTGCCATGTTGATGGCTGTCGACCGGCAGCCGGCTGCGATCATTGCCGTGGCCGATACCTTGAAGGAGACCGCAAGGGAAGCCATTGCCGAACTGTCGGCCATGGGGATTGAAGTCTATATGCTTACCGGCGACAACCGGCGGACCGCAGCGGCCGTCGCCCGCCAGGTCGGAATTAATAATGTTCTGGCCGAGGTGCTTCCGGAGGACAAGGCGAAAAAAGTTGAGCATCTGAAGGGAGAGGGGAAAGTTGTTGCCATGGTCGGCGACGGGATCAACGACGCCCCAGCCCTGGCCGCCGCTGCAATTGGCATCGCCCTAGGGAGCGGCACGGACGTGGCGATCGAAGCCGCCGGCATTACTCTGCTCAGGGATGATCTGAGAGCCGTTCCCGCCGCCGTCCGTCTCTCCCGGCAGACGATGAGGAAGATCAAACAGAATCTGTTTTGGGCTTTTATCTACAATACACTGGGGATTCCCTTTGCCGCCTTTGGGTTCTTGAACCCGGTAATCGCCGGGGCAGCGATGGCTTTCAGCTCGGTATCGGTTGTCACCAACTCTTTAAGCCTGAAAGGGTTTAATCCCTTTAAGAAAGCAAGAAGCGAGGTTGCGTAAAGGCCGCAACACGGGCAATTGATCCCGCGCGTCTTTTTAATAAATCCATTTCTTTTGTATATTATGGGTGCTAATCAGAAAAAGGCCAGTGCCATAAGCCACCAGCACCAAGAGGCTGAGCCAGACCGGAATAAAACCGCCGTGGCCAACGGCGAGCTTAAGCAGGTCGGCCCCGTAGGTTAAAGGCAGAAGATAGGAGAGGGGCCGCAAGAAGACGGGCAGGCTATCCAGGGGGATGAATAAACCGCAAAGAAAGATCATGGGGAACCGGAAGAAGTTGGAGAAGGTCTGCGCCTCAAAGACTTCACTTACGGAAACCGCGACAAACAACCCGAGAAAAGTGGAGGTCACAGCGATCAAAAAGACACTGAGGAAAGCAAAAAACCAGTTAATGCCGGAAAGATCAATCAGGAAGGAAGCAAAAAAGACGGGGATGAACCCATTAATAACCCCGAAGATAATGGCGCCGGTGGTTTTGGCCAGCATCAAGAGGTCTAGACTGATGGGCGCCAGCAATAACCTTTCAAAAGACCGTTTTTTTCTTTCAAAAGTTATGGTTACAGCCAGCATTGAGGTGGTGCCGAACAAGACGGACAAAGCCATGACCCCGGGGAGAATCCCCCTGATGTCCACAGCGCCGCCCGAGCGGATAAAGAACATAAGCGTCCATGAGACAGGGAAAACAATCCCCCAGCTAATGTTGGGCGGTTTTAAATAGTAGGTTTTTATGTCTTTCCGTAAAATGCTCCAAAAGGCTAAAGATTTTTTCATTTCTTTTTCCCCTCGTTTTCCGCTTTCAGTTTTTCCACTTCAATTCCGGTGATTTTGACAAAGACTTCTTCGAGGGAAGGACGGATAATTCTGGCCTCGCTGATTTTGATGCCTTGGGCGTCGAAAAATTTTATGAAGGGCATCAGTTCGATTTTTCCGTGTGATCCAATTCTCACGTTGTCATCAGAGACCTTTTTAATTGTTATCCCGGGGAACTTCTCCAGCAGGGAGCTTTTTAAGACAGCGCCGGTCTTTTCTATGGTAAATTCAATGATCTTCTCCTGTTGTACTTCCCTCAATAGATCGTCAACACGGCTGACTTTGATCACTTTGCCGTCTACAATAAAGCCAAGCCAGCGGCAAAGCCTTTCCGCTTCTTCAATATAGTGGGTGGTTAAAAAAATGGTCGTTCCCCGATCATTAAGGGTTTTCAGCAACTCCCTGATCTGGCGCGCGCTTTTCACGTCAATACCGGTGGTCGGTTCATCCAAAAATAATATCTCCGGCTCATGGATGATCCCTGCGGCAATCGTCAGTTTTCTTTTCATCCCTTTGGAATAAGCTTTAAAAGGGCGTTTTCCTGCATCGTCAAGGCCAAACCAGGCCAGTAATTCCCGGGCCCTCTTTTCCCGTTCTCTTCTGCCCATTCCGTAGAGGGAGGCACAGAAAATAAGGTTTTCAAACCCGCTCAATTCATCGTAAAGGTTGCTTTCATCAGGGACGATCCCGATAAACTCCTGGATCTTCTTGATGTTTTTGACCCCGTCTTCCCCGGAAATAATAATCCTTCCCGATGTCGGCCTGGCCAGTCCGGTGAGCATATTGATGGTGGTGGTCTTTCCGGCGCCATTGGGGCCTAAAAATCCAAAGAATTCGCCCTTTTCCACGGAAAAACTGATCCCTTTTACAGCTTCAATATCACCAAAACGTTTACTCAGATTTGTGACCTCAATTATACTCAAGATTTGGAACCTCTTTTCCCTGCTTAGATAGGTGGTCGTTACTAAATTAAATTATATACATTGTGAAAATCGATTGTCAAATTACTCACCAGGAAAAATTCCTAGACTACTTTGTACATAAAAAGAACATGTTCACCATCGGAAAAGCCATTTTTCCGGTAAAAATTAGGCGCCGGTGTATAGCGATTTGTTAACAAAGTAAATCCCGCCAACCCCTTTTCTTTTATATAGCATTCAACTGCATTGAGTAAAGCGGTTCCATAACCCTGCCTTTGTAGTTCAGGTGAGACGAACATTTCTTCAACAAAAATCTCATTATTATTCCACCATGTTTTTTCACGGCATAGTATTGCTCCTTTTACCGAGTTATCCACTAATAAAGTAAAACCGATAAATTTTTTGAAATCAGTAATGTCTTTTAGGTATTCTTTTGCTCTTTCAAAAGACCAACAGTTTTGCCATATTTCATTATTGTAAACCGACATAAATATCTCTGTACATGGTTCTAAATCAGATGGCTCAAATTTCCTGATCATTTTTCTCCTCCGCTTATGGGAAGGTTATATTATTGTACCTCCCGGTTTTTTTATGATAATTGTGCGAGATAATTCGCCACAGGGCGTGGCGGACGGGAAACAGGTGATGTTGTGGACGGGAACATCATAGCATACATGTGATATATTGTAAAGATTGGAGCTTTTTCAGACTTACCCATGGCAATTGTCCTGCCTGTATCATTGGGACGATGGGTTCAACTGTTGTTTTATACCCAGGAGGCAGAAAGAATGGACTTGGCAGGGGAAATGGGATTCATCAAGAATAAAATGGATCAATGGTTGC
>DUNX01000056.1 GCA_012839115.1 Bacillota bacterium | reverse complement strand
GGTTGCCGCCAGGATCCGGTGCATGGCGTCAATGAGGTAATCGGCTTCCCTGCGAATATGGTCACCGAGTAAAGGCCAGAAATTCGCCTGCCCGCTGGGGATAGTACAAGAAACCTGTTGCCGCACAATTGCGGCCATCGTATCCCTAAAATTCTTGGTAACTGCGATATCTTCGTTAATCCAATTAACAATGGCCGGGGTAAGCGGGTGGTCGCGCCCGTCTTCTCCCCTGCTGTCAATCACACCAGCCTGGGCAAAAACCATTTTTCCGAGATCAAAGACTTCCTGAAACTTCTTGGCAAAGCGGAGCATTAATCTTACATACTCTTCCTGGATCCCCGGGCGGAAAAACAGGGCGAGGACAGCTGCGTGTTCCATGTGGCGTTGGGTCCAGAACATACCGTATTCAAAGGCGAGGGTTGCCAACATGTTCCGGTGATCCACAAATGACAGACGTGGGTAAAGCAAGGCCCGTTTGTTTCCGTTGGGAAGCTCCAATTCACTGCGGAATGGCGTCGGCAGGCCCTTAACCCGCTTCAAAATACCGAGAAAGAATATGGTTTCAACAGCAAGGTGGCGTACCAGGTCAGCAGGGGTTATGGCCAGCAAACGGCAGGCGGCAATCGCCGCGGCCGCATCGGCCTCAAATTCCTGAAAGGGGGTGATTATCCGCAGATTCTCCTGGATTAAGGAATTTATCTCTTCATCAGATGCCGTCGCCGGCGTGGCCATCACCCGTTCCCAAAGCTCCCGGATGATTACGGCATACCGGTCGGCTTCCCGGAAAGCCGCTTCTTCGGTCGGATCGACCCCGGCGCGCATGAATTGGGCATGTTCATACATGATCCGGTCAAAGAAACGTTTTTCTTCAAGCGCCCCGGCCAGTTCGCGGCGCCTGGGCAAAAAATCGTTCACAGTCACGCCTCCATTCTCCAGATGATAAATCGCGCGCGCACGCGCAAACCATGATTACCATCAACAATACAGTTTATCCCCTTTCCGGCCGGGCCGGAACAAGATGGAGGCATGAAGACAACCTTATTTAGTTACAATTTTTCCACCAGGAGTTTTTGCAAGACTTCGTGACTGATCAGGTTGGTCTGGCTTTCCACCATTTCTATGCCTTCTTTGCTTCCACTGGCAATTCCGTTTTTTAATACTACCGGGAAAAAATTTTCTTCTATAGCCCCTTTGTAGGTGGAAAGCACACAATACTCGGCACAAAAGCCCGTAATCACCACAATATCGGTTTTACGCTCCCTCAAGATCTGCGCACACCCGGTTTCTTCAAAACTGTTGACCTGTTCTTTATGGATCCGGTAATCGCCGGGTTCCGGTTTTAGCAGGTCAATAAGTTCAAAGCCGTTTCTCCCCGGCAGCACGCCTTCCTTTTCCCCCTTATGTTGAATCCAGAGAACCGGACTGTTTGTCTTTCTGAAATAGGGGATTACCGCATTAATGGATTCACAAGCCGCCTCCATCGACTCCTTTGCGTAACCGCTGTAAAATGCTTTTTGCAGATCAATAATCAGCAAGGCATAATTCATAGGAAAACCCCTCTCTATCAAAAAAGATTGATTAATCCCGCGGGCGCGGATAAAATGGGATTAAGCGCGCACGCGCGGTAATGACAAAGGAGGCCAATAGGATCAATGACTGAGAAAAAGAGATTTGGCCGGGATATTGCCGACTATATTAAAGAAGCAGTTTATATCTTACAAACATATTTTACCGGCAGGCTCAAAATCTCATTTTTACTGGGGGTAGTCTGCTATATCGTCTTGTATCTTCTGGAAATTAGGCTTAAGGGCTTGCTCAGTATTATTGTCGCCGTTGCCAACCTCCTTCCCTACCTGGGACCGGTTATCGGTATGATCCTCTCCGCCCTGATTGTGGTCTTTCAAGAGCCAATCCTGGCGGTATGGGTAACCCTGTTGAATCTAGGGTTACAGCTCCTGGACTCGTTTGTCTTTTCCCCTGTTATCCTGGGCAAAAGCCTGGGGCTGCCTCCACTTATCGTCTTGGCGGTGGCTCTCATCGGCGGCGCCTTCTTTAATATCTGGGGAGTTGTTTTTGCCGTTCCCGTGGCCGCCATAATAAACCTGCTGTTGAAAAAAGCGACTAAGAAATAATAGGCCTCAAGCCAGCGGAAGTCTTCACCTTATAGGGGTAGCAGTCCTTGCTTTATAGATAGAAAGGGCGGTGACTGCGCCAAGGACAAGGACCCCTCCCACCAGGGCCCACGGCCCGGGCGCCTCGCCTAACAGCAGGAAGACCCAGACCGGATTGAGAATGGGCTCGATGACCGGGATGAGGATGGCCTCCAGGGCGGTCACGTTTTTGATGGCGATGGTATAAAAGATATAAGAAAGACCCAGTTGGAAAAGGCCCAAGAAAACCAGGGCGCCCCATTCAAAAGCCGTGGGAAAGGCTTGGAAGTAAAAGGGCAGCCCCACCAGGGCGGTGATAATGTTCCCAAGCATCACCGCTTCCGCCGGCGAACCGTCCTTCTGTTTCCTGAGCAACAATGTGAAGAAGGCAAAAAAAACTCCACTTAAAACACTAAAGATATTGCCCGCCAGGTTCCCGGGGGCCAGGTCATCCAGGAAGAAAAGGAGCATTCCCCCAAGGACCACCCCGACTGTTACCCAATCGGCTACGGTGATCCGTTCGCGCAGTACCCAATAGCTGAAGAGCGCCACATAAACAGGGGCGGTGTACTGCAAGAGGATGGCATTGGCGGCGGTGGTCATCTTATTGGCGATGGTGAAGAGGATGACCACACCGGCATAGCAAAGGGCTGTCCCAATCTGCAACGCCGACCAACGCAACCGGGGAAGACGCCTATCGCGGGCACAAAGATAAAAAAATATGACAAGGGCGGCGATCCCACTGCGGGCGCCGGCAATGGCCAACGGGGACCAGGAAGCGATCGACTTGATCAGGAGCCCGCCTGCGCTCCACAGGATAGCCGCAAAAACTAAAAAAAGTATGGCCTTGTTTCGATCTGTAACTTTCATATGTTCTTCCCCCAATTGTCATATCTCCTTCCCTCAATGCTGGATCTGGGCCTAATGCCATTTCCTCCGTCCAGGTATGGTATTCGCTCCCAAACCGGAATCCCCTGCTTAACAGTGCCCCCCGCCTTAACTCTGCAATTCCCCATACCAACGGGCATACCCTTTGTTAAAGCAACTTTAAAGAAGCTACAGGAAAATGCCGAATACACTACCAAGGGAAATAATTCCTGCGCTCACCGTAACTTTTCTCCTGTTTTTGCCGGAGCAAAAGGCCTGACCGGAAATGCTTCCCAAAGGAGAGGACTGGTATTTGGTGATGAAGCGGCAAAGGCAAATACATAGGGCAGCCTTCATCTTTATCCTAAGCCTGGCAATGCCGGTTTTTCCCGGGCTGGTTAAATCTCCGGACAGAACCGCTGCGGGCATTCGTTTTTATGCGGAAGTTACCATCGCCGCCACCGGCGATATAATGGTGCACAGCCCGCAGTTCAAAGCCCAATACCAGCAGAAAACCGGTGTTTATGATTTTACGAACAATTTCCGGTTTATCAAACCCTATCTCCTCCAGGCTGATCTCGCCCTGGCCAACCTGGAAACCACCTTTGGCGGGGAAGCCATTGGTTATTCGGGGTTCCCCAGGTTTAACACACCGGACAGCCTGGCCGACGCCCTCAAAGACGCAGGGTTTGGTCTTATTGTCACCGCCAATAACCACACCTTCGATACGGGAAGCAACGGGGTACTCCGAACCATTGATGTTCTCCGGGAGAGAGGCCTGCAGGTAATTGGAACCAGAAAGCCGGAAGAAGAAAAAAGCTACATAGTGAAGGAGATTAACGGGATAAGAATCGGTTTTTCCGCCTATACCTTCGAAACCCCCAGGGTTTCAGGGAAGAAAACCTTAAACGGGATTATTATTCCTCCGGAGCATGCGGATCTCATTGACAGCTTTTCCTACCACAATTTAGAGAAAGAAATGTTGAAGATAAAGGGACGCATCGAAACCATGCGGGAAGAAGGGGCGGAGTTCATCGTCTTCTACCTGCATTGGGGGGAGGAATACCAAAGGGAGCCCAATAGGACCCAGAGGAAAATCGCAAGCATCCTGGCAAACTACGGGGTAGACCTGATCTTCGGCAGCCATCCCCATGTTTTGCAACCCATTGAATATGTATGGTCCGATGACGGCAGTAAAGCCGCTTTGGTCTTTTTTTCCCTGGGCAATTTCCTCTCCAACCAAAGGTACGAACTGTTGAAGAAAGAATACACAGAAGACGGGGCCATTGTCTATGTGGAGATCAAGAAGGATTTACATACCGGTGGGGTTTTCATCGCCAATCTCACCTATTTGCCCACCTGGGTTCATAAGTACGCGCAAAAGGGGCGGCTGGTTTATGAGATCCTCCCCCTCAACGACACCCTGGGCAATTTTGAATACTACAACTTGCTGACAGGAGAGAGTATCCGGCGGGCTGTCAATTCCAAGCGCAACACGGTGAACCTCTTGAAAAAGCCGCCTCTGCCCGTGGAACAGCGGTCGCGGGCACTCTCCACTGCCGGTACAGAGGATTCGGAGATGACTAAACCCAACCGTTAGATACCATCGGTTAAAAGTGCGCTTGCGCTGCGCGCCCAATAATGAAAAACAAAGGGACGGGGTCTGTTTCCCGTCCCTTTGCTCCTAACAAAGATTGGCCCTGTCCCTTTATTGGCAGGAAAGACCGGCCTTCTCCCTTTGTTTGTTAAGAACAAAAACCGTGCCTGTCCTTCTGCTTACGGCAACCAAACACCATGCCTGTCCCTTTGTTTGCTAAACCAAAGGCTGTACCTGTCCCACTGTTCGCCCTTGATTACGTCATCTTTGATTACTCCATATGATCCTTTTCCCTGATCTCCACCCGCCTGATCTTGCCGCTGATTGTCTTGGGGAGTTCTTTGGTAAATTCGATGATCCGCGGGTACTTATAAGGAGCTGTTACCTTCTTTACATGCTCCTGTAATTCTTTCACCAGATCATCACTGGGTTCGTATCCGGCGACCAGCACCACCGTGGCTTTGACCACGTAACCCCGCAACTCGTCCGGGACGCCGGTAACCGCGCATTCCAGCACCGCCGGGTGTTCCAGGAGGGCGCTTTCCACTTCGAAGGGGCCGATCCGGTAACCGGAACTCTTGATGATATCGTCGGTGCGCCCCACGAACCAGTAGTAGCCGTCCTCATCACGCCAGGCTGTGTCGCCCGTGTGATACAGGCCGTCATGCCATACGCCCCGCGTGAGTTTGTCGTCGCGATAGTAGCCCTTGAACATGCCCACCGGATGACACTGGTCCGTACGAATCACAATCTCGCCAACCTCGCCGACCTCGCAAGAACGGCCATTTTCATCCACAATATCCACATCATAGCCGGGAGAAGGTTTGCCCATGGATCCCGGTTTCGGATCCATCCAGGGATAGGTGGCCACAATGACGACCAATTCGGTCTGGCCGTAACCCTCCATCAATCTCTGGCCGGTCATCTTGAGAAACTGGTTGTATACCTCCGGGTTTAGCGGCTCGCCCGCCACAACGCAATACTCCAACTTTTCCAGGTTGAATTGGGTCAAGTCCTCCTTAATCAGGTAACGGTAGATCGTTGGTGGCGCACAGAAAGTGGTCACCCCGTTTTCGGCAACCACACGCAACAGTTCACTAGGAACAAACCGGTCGTAGTCGTAGACAAAAACCGCGGTCCCTACCAGCCACTGACCGTAAATCTTTCCCCAGGCGGACTTGGCCCAGCCGGTGTCGGAAACAGTCAGGTGCAGGCCGTTATTCCGTACGTTCTGCCAATACCCGGCCGTCAGGATGTGCCCCAGGGGGTAGGTCTGGTCGTGGCGGACCATCTTTGGATAACCGGTGGTGCCGGAGGTGAAATAAAGCAGGAGCGTGTCTTCATTGCAGGTGGCCGCGGCTCCAGCAGGCCGGGTAAACTCCGCCGGGGCTTGCGCGAGCCCGGCGTCAAAATTGTGCCATCCTTCGCGCTGCCCGCCGACGATGATCTTTAACGCCAGGGTCGGTGAGTCGGGCTGTGCGGCGTCGACGCAATCCTGGACCTTGTCGTCGGCTATTGCCACAATGGCCTTGATATCCGCGGCGTTGTTGCGATAGACAATATCTTTAGTGGTCAAAAGATGGGTGGCGGGAATAGCCACCGCGCCCAATTTATGCAGGGCCAGAAGGGCGAACCAGAACTCATACCGGCGTTTAAGGATCAGCATTACCGGGTCGCCCTTGCCAATCCCCAGGCCCCGAAAGAAATTGGCCGTCTTGTCGCTGTAAAGCTTTAATTCGGCAAAGTTAAAACTGGCTTTCTCGCCTTGCTCGTTACACCAGACCAATGCCGTCTTCTCCGGTTCAACCCGGGCCCATTCATCCACCACATCATAGGCAAAGTTAAAATTATCCGGAACCTTGATCGCAAATCCTTCTTTAAAATCTTCATAGGAATCAAACTCCACACGTGACAGGTATTTTTCCAACATCATTCATCACTCTCCCACTATAACAGCGAGGAATTTGGCTGTCCGGCCACCCATCGCCTTCATGCCGTGTTCCATACTGGAATCGAAGAAAAGAGCATCACCTTCATTTAAGACCACCTCATAGCCGTTGAGGATCACCTTGAGGGTACCTTCCAGGACATAATTAAACTCCTGGCCGGGATGGCTGTTGAAACTGACCGGCGCCGGTTCTGTTTCCGGTTCAACGGCCACCAGGAACGGCTCGGCTTTTTTGTTGATAAAATTGTAGGCCAGGCTCTGGTATTTATAGTCCCGGCGCCGTTCGACCGAGACCCCCTTGCCCTTGCGGGTCACGGCATAAGTGCGTAACCGGGGTTCTTCACCGGTCAGCAGGGAGGAAAGCTCAACCTCAAAGCGTTGGGCCACTTTAAAAAGGATCCCTACGGGGATATCAATTTCACCGCTTTCGTATTCCGTAAGTAAGGCCTTGGTCACCCCCAACTCCTTAGCCAGCGTCTCCACGGATACGCCGTTAATCTCCCGCAGGCCCTTGAGCCTTGCCGCTACCGTCTTCAACTCTTCTTGCACGTTTTTCAACCCCTCTCACAAAATCTATTGACAAACTCGTGTTGCAAACATTTTTGCCAGCAACCGCTGGATTAAGAAAAACCGTTTGTTTACACGCATGCCAACGGCGAAAAATTACACAGGGTCATAGCACACAAGGATGAACGCGATCGGTTGTAATTTATGTAAGTATAGCGCTCTGAAAGAAAAAAGTCAAGTAATAACTAATAACCCAGCCAAACCCGGGGCAAAAACAAGCACTGTACCTGTTTCCCTCTTTTAAAAGGGTTTTACGCACTTCTGTCGAAAATATTTGAAAGTCTTTTTTTGTATTTGGAGGGGGATCTAATGAAGAATAAAAAAATTCTGTTCCTAATTGGCCTTCTGGTGGTAATTGCCGTAACCATATATATTTTGGCTTCCCAAGACCTCTTTGTTATGAAACCCGGATCCGTAAATACGGATGAATTGACCTTGCACACCTCGGAGTTTCCCAAGTCTTTCAACGCCTATGTGAATAACGCAACCGATGCTTCCCAGGTCTTTGACCTGGTATATGCCACTCTGATGGAGTTGGACGACAAGACCCTGGAATATCAGCCGCTGATCGCGGAGTCCTGGAGTATTTCACCGGACCAAAAGGAGATTACGGTAAAAATAAGTCCCGCCGCCCAATGGTCGGACGGTACCCCGATCACTGCCGAGGATGTAAAATTCACCTACGACGTGATCATGAACCCGGAGAACCTCACCTCAGTATTTCGCATGTACCTGGGGCGGCTAAATCCTCCGGAGATTATTGACGAACATACGGTAAGGTTTACCGCAAAGACAGCGCACTATAAAAACCTGGAGGTTGTCGCCGGATTTAATATCCTGCCCAAGCATTTGATGGAAGGGAAAGATTTTAACAAGGAATTTAATATGAGTCTCCCCGGGAGCAGCGGCCCTTATGATTTGGCGGAAGTAAAAGAAGGAAGGTATTATGTGCTGACCCGGAAGGAAAATTACTGGGCCGATCAGTTGCCCCACAGGAAGGGAACATATAACTTCAAGCGGATCCGGTTCCGGGTGATGAACCCGGTGGTGGCCTTTGAGGCTTTTAAGAAAGGCGAGTTTGATATATATACCGAGATCACGGCTAAACGCTGGGTGGAGGATACCAATAGCGAACACTTTGCCAAAAACTGGCTTGTCAAGCAGAAGATCTATAATTACGCCGCCCGGGGTTTTCAGGGGCTAGCTTTGAACATACGCCAGCCGTTATTTCAAGATCTCCGGGTGCGCCGCGCCATAGCCCACCTCCTGAATAGGGAGTTGATCCTGGAGAAGATTATGTTCGGTGAATATAAACCTTTAACCTCGTACTGGCCCTACCTCTACGAAAAGGACGAGCAGTCCAACCCGCTGATGGAATTTGACCCGGAACGGGCGAAAAGCCTATTGCGGGAAGCCGGGTATGATCGCCTGGACCAAACCGGCTATTTGGTGAACGAGGCGGGCAGGCGCTTAGAGTTTACCGTTGCCTATGTGAGTGAAGAAACTGAAAAATTCTTAACCGTCTTCGTTGAAGACTGTAAAAATGCCGGTGTCAAAGTGAATCTGGAGCGATACTCCTGGGCCACCCTGATCAAGAAGATGGATCAATACGACTTTGATACGGTGATGATTGGCTGGAGCGGCACCCTCTTCCCCGATCCGGAGCAGCTCTGGCATTCCCGCCACATCAATGAGGCTGGCGGCAGTAACCTTCCGGGCTACCAAAACCCTGAAGTCGACCGCTTGATTGATTCCCTGCCGGCCATTTATGACCCGATGAAACGGGCGGAGATCATCAAAAAGATCGACCGCATCATCTATCAGGATGTGCCTTACCTCTTATTCTGGGAAGCCGATTACAGCAGGATTTTCTATAAAAATATCTTTGGCCGCCCGGAGACGGTCTTTTCCAAATACGGTTCGGGGATTATTAAGTATTGGTGGATTGACCCTGAAAAAGCTGAAGAGTACGAGCGGGCTGTAAAAAGCCGGCGAGCCCTCCCGGCCGAACCGGAAGAAATCCACTACCATGATTACGCAGGTGAGATTTGATGTGGGCCTATTTTCTCAAGCGAATGTTTTTAATTATCCCAACCCTCATCGGGATCACCCTGGTTTCTTTCTTAATCATGCAGATGGTCCCAGGAGGACCGGTGGAACAGGCCTTGCAACGCATGAAGATGGCGGCGCAAACCGAAGGCGGACCGGGTTTCGGAAGCGGCGCTTTGCAAACAGCCGTTACCAGCGCGGAATTGGAGAACATCAAGAAATATTACGGTTTTGATCAGCCGGTGTTGACCAGGTATTTCCGGTGGCTTAAGAACCTGCTCCGCCTTGACCTGGGAACATCCTACACCTACGAAAAGCCGGTATCGACTGTGATTGCCGGCCGGATTCCGGTCTCATTAACCTTTGGTTTAACCGGGCTCTTCCTGACTTATCTCGTTTGCATCCCGCTGGGGATAAAAAAAGCCCTCAAACATGGGGAAACTTACGACCACTGGACCAGTATCCTGGTTTTCCTGGGCTACTCCATCCCTGCTTTTGCCTTGGGTGTGCTCTTAATCGTTTTCCTGGCGGGCGGCAGCTTTTTGGCGCTCTTCCCTACCAGCGGGTTTGTCTCCGATTATTTCGAGGACCTGACTTTCCTCGGGAAGGTCCTGGATATCCTCCACCATATGTTTTTACCCCTGGTCTGCTATACAATCGGTGGTTTTGCCACTTTAACGCTGCTGATGAAGAACTCTTTAATGGAAGAGTTAAATAAGGATTATATCCGGACCGCCCTTGCCAAAGGCCTCACTTACCGCCAGGCGGTTTTCCGGCATGGTTTGCGTAATGGCTTGATTCCGATCGTCACCAATATCGGGATGATTATTGGGGTGATCCTCTCCGGGTCCTTCTTGATCGAGACCATCTTTACCATTGACGGGATGGGGCTTCTGGGCTACCAGTCCATTGTTAACCGGGACTACCCGGTGGCCTTGGGGTTGCTGGTCATCTCCAGCCTTCTGATGCTGGTCGGGCGGATCATTTCCGACTTCTGTCTGGTCCTGGTTGACCCCAGGATCCGGTTCCGGTAAGCCGGGTGCGGGTGGGTAAAAACCATGGTAACAAATATAGCACGGCCGGTCGCCGGCCTACGATTGTTCCGTTTTCTTGCAGTTTAGCAGTTTTGTGTGCGCGGGTGCTCGCCCTGCGCCCCTCAGTTGGAGGTGGAATAGAATTTTGCGGTTGTCTCCCATTACGCACCGGCGAATACAAAAATTTAAACAAATAAAACGGGCCTATTATTCCCTAATAATCCTTTTTGTAACCTACTTTATCTCTCTTTTTGCCAATTTTATCGCCAATGACCAGCCGCTTATCGTCAGGTACGAAGGGAAATATTTCTTTCCGGTACTCCGTTTTTATGACGGGAGTCATTTTGGGCTGGACCCGGCTGAAAAGCCTAATTATAAAGAGATGAACCGTTCGCCCGCTTTTGCGAAAGGCGCCGGTAACTTCATGCTCTTTCCCCTGGTTCCTTACGGCCCCAACGAAACCATTAGGGATTTACCGGGCTACCCGCCAACGCCGCCCACGGCCAAAAATATCCTGGGCACCGATGACCGGGGGCGGGATATCTTCACCCGGTTGCTCTACGGATACCGGATCAGTTTCAGTTTTGCCCTTTTGATCACTGTTTGCAGTATGACCGTGGGGGTAATCATCGGCGGGCTGCAGGGTTATTTCCGGGGCTGGTTCGATCTGTCCATGCAACGGATGATCGAGATCTTTTCCACCATGCCCTTTCTCTATATTGTCATTATTATCGGCAGTTCTTTGGGTACGGGCTTCCTTACCCTACTTTTGATCTTTATCGTCTTTGACTGGATTGGGATCTCCTATTTTATGCGGGCGGAATTCTTGCGCCTGCGGGAGGTCCAGTTTGTTGAGGCCGCCCGGGCGCTGGGGGTCAGTGATTGGCAGATCATGTTCCGGCATATGCTGCCCAATGCCCTGACACCGATTATTACTTTTTTCCCCTTTAACTTAATCGGGGGCATTGGTTCCCTGTCGGCTCTGGACTTTTTGGGATTCGGCCTCCCGGCGCCGACCCCCAGCTGGGGCGAGTTAATGCGGCAAGGGATGAGCAATATCTTCTCTTACTGGCTTTCTCTCTTTCCGGTACTGGCCTTATCCCTGGTTTTGCTTTTTATTGCCTTTGTGGGGGAAGGGGTACGGCAGGCCTTTGACCCCAAAGAATACCAGAGGATGGAGTAAAGATGGAAACAGCGCTTTTGGAAGTTAAGAACCTGGCGGTGCATTTCCAAACCGCCGGAGAGCCGGGCGGCGCCGGTATCGCCGGCGGGGTCTCCGCCGGCGTTATTAAAGCGGTCGACGGGGTTTCTTTCCAGCTCTTGCCCGGTGAAACCTTCGGGCTGGTGGGCGAGTCGGGCTGCGGAAAGTCGGTTACCGCCTTGTCCCTTTTAAAATTGCTGCCCACGCCCCCTGCCATCCTGGCGGGCGGGGAAGTGATCTACCGGCCGGAGAAGAAACGGCCGGGAAAGGACCTCTGGCAACTTCCCCATGGAGATTTGCTTAAACTCCGCGGGAAAGAGATCAGCCTGATCTTTCAGGAACCGATGACCAGTCTTAACCCGGTGATGAAGATTGGCCGGCAGATCGGTGAAGCGTTGCGCATCCATTCCGCGGAAAAAACGCCGGCGGCAAAAGAAATCCGCCGGGAGGTACTGGCGATGCTAACCCGGGTGGGCATCCACCACCCGGAGCGGGCTTATGACGCTTATCCCCATGAACTGTCAGGTGGAATGCGGCAGCGGGCAATGATTGCCATGGCCCTGATTTGCCGGCCAAAACTGGTGATTGCCGATGAACCCACCACCGCGTTGGATGTGACGATCCAGGCACAAATTTTGGAATTGCTGAAAGAACTCCAGGCCTCCTATCACCTGTCGCTTCTTTTGATCACCCATAATTTGGGGATTATTGCTGAAACCGCCCACCGCGTGGCTGTGATGTACATGGGCCGCATCGTAGAACTGGCTTCAGTCAAAGAGTTGTTCCATAACCCCCTGCACCCGTATACCTTGGGTTTGTTCTCCTCCATCCCCCGGTTGGACAAGGAGGAGGCTCTAGCGGCGATCCCGGGGATGGTTCCCGATCCCTTGCGCCTTCCCGCCGGCTGTTACTTTGCTCCGCGTTGTCCAAAGGCAATGGAGGTTTGTCATAGAGAGTATCCTATGTCACGGGAAGTTGCCCCCGGTCATACCGTCGCCTGTTGGCTGCAGGAGAAGTAAAGGATGGTTAGGCATGGCAAAACTTCTTGAAGTTAAGGACCTGAAGAAATATTTCCCGGTCCGCTCCGCCCCGCTGGGGTTCGGGCGGAAATGGGTGAAAGCCGTTGACCGGGTGAGTTTTACCATTGCCCCCGGCGAAACCCTCGGCCTGGTGGGTGAGTCCGGCTGCGGTAAAACCACTGTTGGCCGGAGTATTTTACGGCTGATCGAACCTACAGGCGGTAAGGTCTTTTTCAAAGGCACGGACATTACTTCCCTGGCCGGGAAGAAGGTACGGCTCTTCCGGCCAAAGATGCAGATCGTCTTCCAGGACCCTTACTCGTCGCTTAACCCCCGGATGGTAGTCCTGGATCTGGTAGGCGAAGGGTTGCACGGTGTGAGCCTGCAGAAGAAGAAGGATTTGGTGGTTGGGGTTTTAGAGCGGGTCGGTCTCTCTCCGGAGATCTTGTACCACTACCCCCATGAATTCTCCGGGGGACAACGGCAAAGAATCGCCATTGCCCGGGCGATTCTTCTCCAGCCGGAACTGCTCATCTGTGACGAGGCCGTCTCCGCCCTTGATGTCTCCATCCAGGCCCAGATCATCAACCTCTTAATAAAACTACGCCAGGAAATGAAGATGGCTTACCTTTTTATCTCCCATGACCTGGCGGTGGTGAAGCATATCTCCCACCGGGTCGCCGTGATGTATCTGGGCCAAATCATGGAGGTTGCCCCCACCAAGAGGTTGTTCGCCAATCCCTTGCACCCCTACACCAAATTCTTATTGGCAGCCGTCCCTGTCCCGGATCCGGAGTGCAAACGGGAACGCCTGGTTTTATCCGGAGAAGCCCAGATGGGGGCAGATTTCGCGCGCACGCGTGTAGACGAAGGCTGCTGTTTTGCCCCGCGTTGTCCCTATGCGGAGGACCGTTGCCGCCGGGAAGAGCCGCCGTTGGTTACCGCCGGCAAAGGGCACCAGGTCAAGTGTTTCCTCGTCAAAAGCAAATGATAACCGGAGCGTTTTTTGTTTGCCGGGTCCAAACTTGAACAGCCTCCGGCCTGCCGGATTCAAACCACTTTTCTGAGGTAAAGAATCTCAAGCTAAGTATTCTTTCTTTAGCATTCTTGTATAAAGATTCTTGTTTACGCAAGGATCCTTAAGCAAGGATCTTTAAGTGATCCAGCCGATCTTATTCCCGCACGCATCGAGGATGTAACCGTTGTTTACCTCTCCGATCAATATTCCCGAATATGCCAGGATTTTATCGCCCGTGTAATACCCGATTTTTGACCCGTTGATATCTATAATTATGCCGGAACTGCTGATCTCGCCGAAAAGCCGGTTATTAATATAGACGGTTCCCATCTCCCACCGCTCACCTCTTTTACACTTATTTGCGGTCATGCTGGGGAAAATTTTCTATCCGTTGACACTTTATCCATTTTTTCTCATTATAGTATACTACTAATGCAACGAGAAGTAAACTGTTTCATAAAAAAAAACGGCTTACACCGTTTTTTATTCAATATTAAGTGGGGCCTCCAAAAAACCCGCTTGCGCCTTCCTTGCCTCACGTAGTACCGGGTCCTATTTAGCGCTTGACGCGGGCATTTCCCTCCCAGATACTCCAGACTTGCTCTTCATCGGCGGGCTGTACATAATCAGTGAGGAAGGTGGTGGCCATGGCGCCTGTCGCCCAGGCAAACTGGACCCATTTCTCCGATTCCCAGCCCCTTAAGATGGAGTAAAGCAACCCGCCGACAAAGGCATCGCCGCCTCCGATCCGGTCGAGAACAGTGATGGGACGCGGTTCCACCACATGCCAGTTCTCCCCCGCCGACAGGATGGCCCCCCAAAGGTGGCTGTTGACACTGATGACCTCACGCAGGGTATTGGCAAAGACGGATGTCTGGGGGAAGGCCTTTTTCGCCCGGCCGATCATCTCCTTGAAACTCTCAACCTTTGCGGCCAGGTCTTTCCCGCCGGCTTCCGGTCCTGCCAAACCCAAAGCCAGTTGAAAATCTTCTTCATTACCAATGAGGATATCGGCGAGCCCGGCGATCTCTGTAAAGACTTTGCGCAGTTCCTCCTTGCGGTTCTCCCAAAAAGAAGCCCGGTAGTTCAGGTCAAACGAGATCCGGGTCCCGTATTTCTTGGCGGCGCGCGCCAACTCCAGGCAGAAAACGCTGGTTTCCGGGGACAAGGCGGCGATCAGGCCGGAGATATGCACGATCTGGACGCCTTCCTGCCGGAAAATCCGCTCAAGGTCAAAATCCTTCGCATTGAGGGTGCGGCCGACTTCCCCCGCGCGGTCATTATATACTCTGGGGCCCCGGAGACCGTAACCGCTGTCGGCGATATTGAACTGGTGGCGATAACCCCAGGGGCCTCCTTGTGGAACTTCCGGCCCCTCATATTCCATATTCCTGCTGCGCAGGTTGTTCTTGATTATTTGGGCAATGGGGCTCCCCTGCACAAACGTGGTCAAAACCTTAACCGGAAGGCCAAGATAAGAAGAGACGCTGGCAACATTGGTTTCAGCGCTGGTTACGTGCATGAGAAATGTATCGCTGCTATGCACCGGTTGCCCATGAAGGGGAGAAAGGCGCACTCCCATGCTGGTAGGAACAACCAATGCGTACTTGGCATCTTCACGCAATTTTATGCCCATGGGGAAATCCTCCTTTTTCGTTGTTATTCTTGGCGTGATGCTCTTTTCCTTGTATTTATATTAATACATTTTCACCACAAAATCCATAGGAAAACCAGAATTGCCACTGGTTGGTTGTAAAGCTATTGTAAAAACAACCGCCGGTAAAATCTGCTACGCGCGTACGAACCGGCATAAACCCGCAGGCCTTTCTTCGTTTGCGTTTGACAGATTTATCATTTTTCTGTTATATTTAACATAAATAAATAGATCTTTATTGTCCGGAGATGCCGGTGACCACGAAGATCCTTCACAGGTTTACCTGTGGATATGTTTGCGCCGTCTCTCCCTTGCCCATCTCTTAAATGCAGGAGAAAAAAAGTGAAAAAAGAAAGAGATCTTCCCCAGGTGGAACGGTTGACGATCGACGAATTTTTCCAGGGCATCCCGGTGCCGGTTTTCCTCCTTAATGAGGACCGGCGCGTGGAAAAGATGACCCCTGCCGCTGCCGCCATTTTTTCCGGCCTTTCCGAATCAGCCGGCGGTGATGAGTGCACCTTCGGGCGGGTGGTCAATTGCATCCACTGTTTAGATGATCCGCGGGGTTGCGGCCATACTCCCTTTTGCGGGAAGTGCCCGGTAAGAAAAACCATTCTGGATATTTACGCCACCGGCCAACCCTGCCGCCAAAAAGAGGTGAAACTGACGCTCAGCCCGGACGGCCACGATTGCCACCTGGTAATCTCCGCTGAATTGCTGGCCTTGCCTTCCGGCCGTAAGATTTTGTTGCATTTTGAGGATATCACCGCACGGAAAAAAGCCGAAGAAAAACTGGCGTTAACCAAAGACATCCTGGACAGGGCACAAAAAGTGGCCCGTGTCGGCAGTTGGCACATGGATTTTCTGACCAACACCATGCTTTGGACAGATGAGGCTTACCGCCTGTTCGGGCTGGAACCGGGAACCCCGGTCAATTATGACCGGTTCCTGCAGAAGGTTCATCCCGGGGACCGGGAGTATGTCGCGAGGAAATGGCGGGCAGCACTGGCCGGAGAACCCTATGAAATCGAGCACCGGATCATCGTCAACGGGCAGGTCAAATGGGTCCGGGAAAAAGCCGAAGTGGAGACAGACAAGAACGGCAAGCCGCTGCGGGCCATCGGTACGGTGCAGGATATCACCGGCTATAAACAGCAGGAGACGGATAAAGCCCGCCTGCAAAGGGAGTTACTCCATGTCTCCCGGGTAACGGCCATGGGTGAACTCACCGCCGCCCTGACCCATGAAATGAACCAGCCGCTCATGGCGATCATGGGCAACGTCCAGGCTGCCCAGAGGCTCTTGGCCCCAGACGCCCAGGGCCAAGAGCCGGACCTCGAGGAAATCAGGGAGATCCTTGCCGATGTGGTCAAAGACAGCAAACGGGCGGCTGAGATCATCCGGAAGATCCGGGTATATTTGAAAAAGTCTTTGCATAAACCGGTCCTTCTGGATCTCAACACAGCGATCCGGGAGATTCTCCCCCTGATCCGGAGTAATGCATTGATCAAAAACGTTTCCTTAAATATTGAGCTTGCCCCGGATCTCCCGCCGGCCAGGGGCGACCGGGTCCAGCTCCAGCAAGTCATCGTCAACCTGGCCCTCAACGGTTTTGAGGCCATGACCGGAGAGGGAGAGAAGGAACTGACCATCCGGACTACCGGCAACGAAAAAACAGTAACCGTCAGTGTAGAAGATACCGGTACGGGAATTACCGTGGATAACCCGGAAGACCTCTTTAAACCGTTCTTTACCACAAAGAATGAGGGGATGGGCATGGGCCTTGCCGTCAACAAAAGCATTATCGAAGCGCACGGCGGGACTTTAAAAGTGGAAAACAACCGTGGGCCCGGGGTCACCTTCTCTTTTATTCTACCCGTTTATGGGGGGGATTGAAGATATGCCACCAACAGTTTTCATTGTTGACGATGACCCTTCGGTCCGTAAAAGCCTGGAGCGGTTACTCCGGGCGTCCGGATTCACGACGCAGGCCTTTGCCTCGGCTGAAGATTTTTTGGCTTGCCGGCCTTGTCAAAACCCAAAGGAACCTGCTTGCCTGGTGCTGGATGTACGGATGCCGGGGATCAGCGGGATTAACCTCCAGCAGAAACTGGCCAAAACCGGGATCATTCTGCCTGTTGTCTTCATCACCGGACACGGGGATATCCCCATGAGCGTACAGGCCATGAAGGACGGAGCCATCGACTTTTTACCCAAACCCTTTGCCGAAAAGGAGCTGCTGGCCGCGGTTGAACAGGCCCTCACTAAAGCCGCCCGCCTGCAAGAAGAGACGGCGGAAAAGGCGGAGATCCACCGCAGGGTTAATACGCTTACCCCCCGGGAATATGAGGTTTTCCGCTGGGTAATCACGGGCATGCTGAACAAAGAGATCGCCGCCGAACTCAGGGTCACCGAGAAGACCATCAAGGTCCACCGCGCCAGGGTAATGCAGAAGATGGCAGCAGCCTCCCTCGCCGACCTGGTCCGCCTGGCCGAAAAAATCGGCATCGCTTCTGAGAAACGCAGCTCGTCCGGGAATTAATCATGCGCGCGACCCCGCCAGTGCTGTACCGGTGTTTTTCCGTTTCCCAGTAATCTCCCGGTCATCTCCTGTTTTTCCCAGCCGGTTCCCCACGTTTCCTCTGCGGTCTCCCTGCTGTTTTCCTTCCACCCGCCTCTTCCTGTGGTTTTTTTGAACTGCTCGTGAACCCGCCGGTGTTTATCTCCTTCCACCCTCCCCTTCCTGCAGTTTTTCCAAGCCCCTTCTGCCGGAAGATATTGGACTAAGGTCCAATTTACAAGACCCTACCCGCTCTGGTATATTCTTCTTGATGAGAGATGATGAAAAAAATAACAGCTAAGCCTAAAATTTATTTGGTTGATGACGACGACGCAGTGCGTAAAGCCCTCAGCCGCTTGCTTAAAGCCGCCGGCTATACGGGAGAAGCATTTGCTTCGGCTGAGGATTTTTTGGCGGCGGTCCCGGCGGGAAGCAACGGTATCCTCCTTCTCGACCTGCGGATGCCGGGGATCGACGGCTTTACGCTACAGAAGAGGTTGCAAACCCTCTGCCCGCAACTACCGGTGGTTTTTATCACCGGCCACGCCCAGCCCGGAGACAGGGAACGGGCATTGGCAGCCGGGGCCAAGGGTTTTTTGACCAAACCTTTTGACGGCAAAATACTTTTGTGCTTATTGGAGTCAATAGCCCAAAAAAATAAAGGAAAGGAGGGGTAAAGGTGAAAAAAAAGTGGACCTGTGACGACGATATTCTATGCGGGATCAACACCCCAAAAGACTGGGAAAACCTTACGGATCTTGATAAAAAACACGTGCCTGTGATCGAAGCGCCGGACCGCGTTAAAAAGGACGAGCCATTCACCGTAAAGGTAACAGTTGGCAAGTTACTGGCCCATCCCAACGAACCAGCCCACTTCATAGAATGGGTTGAGCTTTATTGCGGCGACACTTATTTGGGCCGGGCCGCTTTCAGTGCCGGGATGAGCTACCCGGAAGCTGTCTTTGTTGTTAAACTTACCCATGCCCACGGGCCGCTCCGGGCACGGGAGAAATGCAACCTCCACGGCCTCTGGGAAGTCAGCAAGGCGATTGCGATTGAGTAAGCCACCCCCTTGGCAAACTAAAGCAAAGGCGGCCGGGGGAAAAATCCGGGTAAGCGGGCGCATCTATAAATGGGCAGCAGTTGAATATGAGGTGCGCTGAAGAAGTTCAGGAATTTTGTGAGGTGATGATGATGAAAGAAACACCAGCCATAGCTGGGCTCGATAATTTATCTGTCTTAGTGGGCGGGAAGGCCGGTGCGGGGATTGATCGCTCCGGTACGATTCTGGGAAAACTCCTGAACCGTTTGGGCTACCGGACTTTTATCTACCGGGATTATCCCTCGATCATCAGGGGCGGTCATACCTTCTCCATAATCAGAGCGGCTAAAGACCGGATTGTCGCCCACCGGGATGAGGTGGATATCATCTTGGCCCTGGACCGGGAGACCTTCGTTCACCATCAGCACCGCCTGAAAAAAGAGGGCATCTGCCTTTGCGATGCCCGGGAAAAAACGGCCTTGCCGGACCCCCGGGCCTTCGGAATCCCTTTGTCCGAGATTTTGCGGGAAGAAAAGGCCCCGGCCGTCATGACCAACACCTGTATGATCGGGGCTTTTGCCAAAGCCACCGGGATTGACTTCCCTCCTTTGGAAAAAATCTTGCGGCAGGAACTCCGTAAAGAACCGGAACTCAATATCAAAGTTGCGAAACGTGGTTATGATGCAGTAAATGAAGTACTGACGATCCAGCCCTTACCCCGGGAGGTCCTGCCGCTGATCACCGGCAACGAGGCGATCGCCCTCGGACTGGTCAGGGGTGGTCTCGATGCCTATCTCTCCTACCCCATGACCCCGACCACCCCAATCTTACATTACCTTGCCGGTGTCAGCAGGGAATTTGGTCTGGATGTCCTGCACCTGGAGAATGAGATCAGCGTAATCCTGACCGCCCTAGGCTATGCCTACGCCGGGAAAAAAGCGGCGGTCGGTACTTCCGGCGGCGGTTTTTGCCTGATGACCGAAGGTCTGAGCCTGGCCGGGATGGCCGAATTACCAATCCTGGTTGTCCTGGGACAAAGGACCGGTCCTTCCACCGGCCTTCCCACCTATTCGGCGCAATCGGATCTCCTTTTTGCCTTACATGCAGGCCAGGGCGAGTTCCCCCGTTTCCTGGTGGCGCCGGGAGATGCGGAAGAGGCCTACTACTGGTCGGCGTTGGGCTTAAGGATCAGCTGGGAATTCCAGATCCCCGCCCTTATCCTCTCCGACAAGAATCTGGGCGAAAGCTTCTTTAATTTCGACCGGAAGCTGGTTGAGGACCCGGAAGCCCCGGACCTGCTGCCGGCGGGAGAAAACAATAAACCCGGCGCGGGCGCCGGCCAAGACCTTCCCTACCGGCGGTACGAGTTGACCGGAACCGGGGTTTCGCCTCTGGCCTTTCCACCGCTTGCCGGTGGCGTCATCAAAGTCAACAGCTACGAACATGATGAAGCAGGGATCACCACGGAAGATCCCCGCCAAACAACGGTGATGCAAGAAAAACGCCTGCGTAAGGCGGAATATTTAGCCCGGGCCCTGGAAGCGGTAAAAACCGTCAATACCTATGAAGGAGAAGACCATGGCGCGCACGCGCACCAGACCGCCCTCCTTTGCTGGGGCTCCAATAAAGGCCCCTGTTTCGAGGTGGGACGGCGGCTGGGACTCAAAGTAATCCAACCGGTTGTGCTCAACCCCTTCCCAACCCGCCAGTTTCAACAGGCCCTTGCCGGGGTAAAGAAACTCATCACCGTAGAGAATAATGCCACCGCCCAGCTCGGACGGTTAATCCGAAATTACGGTTTTCAGGCCAACGGGGAAATCCTGAAAACCGACGGGCGGGCGTTTAGTATTGAAGAATTGGAGAAAAAGGTAAAGGAGGCGATGGCATGACCGCCTACAATTTTGAAACCTCTACCCCGAATACCTGGTGTCCGGGGTGCGGGAACTTCCCTCTCTTAAACGCCGTAAAAGCAGTCCTGCAGGAACCCGGCGAAGGAGAGACGCCCACGCCTCCTGAGAACCTGGTTTTGGTTGCCGGCATCGGCTGCCACGGCAAGATCGTTGATTACCTTAACATCAACAGTTTTTATAGTATCCACGGACGGGTGCTCCCGGTTGCCACCGGCATTAAACTGGCCAACCCGGACCTGGAAGTCATCGGTTTTGCGGGTGACGGCGACGCCTACGGCGAAGGCCTGGAACACCTGATCTATGCGGCCAAAAGGAATATTGACATCACGGTTATCATTCATAATAACCGGGTCTACAGCCTTACTACCGGCCAGTTCTCCCCCACCTCGCCGCTGGGTTTTCCGGGGCGTTCCACCCCGGCGGGAAGCCCGGAACCGCCCCTGAACCCGCTGGAACTTTTATTGGCCAGCGGCGCGACCTTTCTGGCCCGGGGATTTTCCTCCCAACCGGAACAGATGAAGCAAATTATCCGGGAGGCCATAAACCACCGCGGGTTTGCTTTAGTCGATATCCTCCAGGTCTGCGTCACCTTTTTTAACCTCCACCAGTACTACGCAGAACGGGTCTATACGGTGGAAGACCACGATCCGGCCGACTATTTCCAGGCCCTGAATAAAATTAGGGAATGGGACTATGGCGCCAGTCCTAGTGGAACTAGTCCTGGCGGCGCTAGTCCTGGCAAGGCCAACCCCGGCGGGGAAGAAAAGGAGAGAATCCCCCTGGGAATCCTCTACAAAAAAGAGGCCCCCACCTTTGCCCGGAGGTTGTCACCGGCCGGCGGGGGGAACCGGGAAGAAGCAACGCGGGAGAGCCGGACTGCGGCAAAGGAGCGCCAAGCGCTCATCGAAAAGATCCTGGCCGGCAGTAAATAAAGGCAACATCAAGACAGAAGCAGGAGCTTTTGTTTGAAAGTCTTGTTGAAAGGGGGTGCGAAGATGAACGTTCAAAACGTCGGTGAACGTTATTACTGCTCCATCTGTGGGAATGAAGTCACCGTGACCAAAGTCGGCGGTGGCGAACTGGTCTGTTGCAATCAGCCGATGGAACTAGTAGAGGAAGAATAAGAAAGTATAGAGTTATTTCCGTAAAACCAATAATAGGATTAAAAAGGAGGGAACCGGCATGGCAAAGGTAAAAATTTATTCTGTCCCCACCTGCCCTCATTGCAACAAAGCTAAAGCCTTCTTGGATGCC
>DUNX01000055.1 GCA_012839115.1 Bacillota bacterium | reverse complement strand
CAAAAATAATATACGACATCGTCATAAAGGTGGTGATACCGGCGATGATCTCCGTCCGCACATTGGTATTGTTTTCTTTCAATTTAAAAAAACTCAAAACCCTATTACCTCCTTGTTTCTTTTCATCATTTGCAGATATAGTTTCCCTTGCGGCCTGGTTTCCTATTAATCACCCCCTTCTGTCACCACCAGGGGAACCTGTTGAAAACTCTCACTGTCAACCAAGCCCCGGTCGGTGATTTTCAATGCGGGTATGACCGAAAGTGCCAAAAAACTCAAAGCCATAAAAGGACTGTCAATGGCTGCGCCAAATTCCCGGGCGGCTGCTTCGAGTTTCCGCAGTTGCCCGGCGAGCTCTGCCACCGGTTTCTCCGACATCAGGCCGGCAACAGGCAGGGAGAGGCTTTCCACCACCCGGCCATCGCAGACAGCGGCCAGCCCTCCGCCCATACGGGCAACCTCCTTGACGGCCATGACCATATCAGTATCGTTGACCCCGGTGACCAGGAGATTATGGGCGTCATGCGCCACGGAGGTGGCCAGCGCTCCCCGGCGCAACCCCAACCCGGCAAGGAGCCCCAGGCCGATCCTGCCGGTGGCCTGGTGGCGCTCGATGACCGCAATCTTTGCCAGGCCTTCTTCCACCAGATTGACAACTTGTCCTTTTTCAACCCGGAGGCTTTTTATTTCCTGTCCGGTAACGATCTGTCCCGGGAGTAACCTAATAATTCTAAATAAATTCCCCGCCGGCAGGTGGAAATCCTCTTCTTTCACTGCCTTTATTTTCACGGTCTTCCCCATTTTTCCCTTTTTGAGCGGATAAACAGGGAAAAGGTTTTTCCCGTCCTTCGCCATCAAAACGCCGTCCTTATAGACCTCCTGAACCTCTAAGGACTTGAGATCATCAATCACCAGCAGGTCGGCCCGCCGGCCCGGGGAGATTGCCCCCAGATCCCGGAGGCCAAAGCAGGTGGCGGCGTTAATCGTCGCCAAACGTAAAGCGGTTTCCGGCGGGCAGCCACCGGCCACCGCCCGTTTAATCAGGAAATTAACATGTCCCTCCGCTATAAGATCCTCCGGGTGCCGGTCGTCGGTGGCAAAGAGAAACCGGTAAAAGTTTTGGGCTGTCACCGCCTTGAGAAGATCGTTGAGGTTCCTGGCGGCCGAACCTTCACGGATCATCAGGTACATCCCGGCCCGGATTTTCTCCAGGGCTTCCCCGGCGCTCACCGCCTCATGGTCGGCGCCGATCCCCCCCAGCAGGTAGGCGTTGAGCTCTTTCCCCACCACCTGCGGGGCGTGGCCGTCCCGGAAACGCCCCTGGAAAAGTTCGAGTTTTCTCCATGTTTCGTCGTCCCCGAAAACCACACCCGGGTAATTCATCATCTCCCCCAGGCCAAAAAGGTCTTCCCTCTCCGCCAGCGGTTTCAGGGTTTCACTGGTCAGCGCGGCGCCGCCGGCCTCAAAGGGGGAAGCGGGAACGCAGGAAGGAACCATAAGAAAGAAGTTCCAGGGGTACTT
>DUNX01000136.1 GCA_012839115.1 Bacillota bacterium | reverse complement strand
CAAAAATCCCATTTTGTAAATGAAAATCCCATTTTGTAATTAAAAATCCATAGTTTATATTCCTTTTAGACGTGTTATAATAGCTTTAAGTCATAAAAATTCGCATAGCAAACAAGCATCGATTCTCGCTCAGTTTTTTTGTAACTGGAGAATCCATACTTCGCAAAATGATATTTATTTATCTGCTAGCGGCTTTAAATGTGTTATTTTATGAGTTACTTTTTGAGAAGGCCTGGTTTCAGTATGATATTCTCGGCGGCAACCGGTTTACATGCTAACTGCTTTAAGATGTCTTCTCCGTAATAAAAGCTGAACGCGTCGTATGGGCTACGGTTGTTCAGCTTTTTTCTTTTATAAGAGTTGATATGATCCATCATTAAGAAGATGTCATCTTGGTTATAGCTATCAAAGCTATAACCTTTTGGAACAATCCTCCGTATGAGTTCATGATTAACTTCTATAGCCCCTTTTTGATAAGGACAGCTTGGATCACAATAGAATACATTGGTTCTTCTAATACCTTTTTCATCAGGACCAAACTCGATGGCTTTCGGATTAGAAAACTCACTTCCGTTATCTGTGAGTATTACAGGGCAAAGTTTTTCAAAATTTTTACGACCTAATGCTCGATATATCATATCCCAGATATCAGTTACACTTCTGGATGTATTGGCATCACGGATAAATGCGAGCATTAAACTAGTATCAACAAAATGAATGGTTAACAAGACTTTGCCACCTTTATTACCGCAGACACTATCCATTTGAACAACAGGATACTCTGGATGGTTTGCCATAAATGCTTGAAAATCTTTATATGTACGTCCATTGCGACATGCTCTATCAACCTTGAATTCTGGTTTTTTATATCGTGGTCGATATTTTACCTTACGAGGCAAATCAATGTTTCTAACATCGAGCAAACATGCATCAATGTAATTATAAAGCGTTTTTTCGCTACACATTAAAACGTCTTTGTTACTTTCATATATTTGATGTATAGATTGACCATTTTTTACAAGAGGTGTAACTAGTGCATTTATCCGGGCAAGTTCAAGCTCATTGCACAAGATACCTGAACGGCTCTCAGACAAACGAGATTGGCAAAGAAGGTGAGCGTCTTCCGCATCATATATTAACTTTTTCAAAGTGCAACGACTGTGGTCAGTACACCCATTGCAAACATATGGCGGCTTGTTTCTGTGTGAACATACTTCTTCTTGAAAATCATCACAGACATCATTGCACAGTTTACAAATACTACATTTGTATTTAGATGGTGTGGTGCACTCTAAAGGACAAACATTCTTTTTGGTACAGGTTTTTCTGTGAATGCAGGCATTATAAGGATAACTAGAACAACCAGTTTTTTGTTCATAAGCATATTTCTTGATTTCCTTGGCAACAGTTGTTCTGTCCTTCCCGATTGCTTCTGCAATCTTACCGAAAGATAGTTGCTGTTTAAGTCCTTGTTGAATTTCAAGACGATTATCAAAAGTTAAATAATTAGACATAGTGGCTCCTTTCATACCGCTAGCTTAATTATTTTAACATAAAAAATAAGACCAGCATTTTTACTGATCTTATTTGTAAGAGAGAATCCATACCTCTCTCTTTAACGATTAATTTATTAAATATTTTAGCACCTGAATTATTAGGTATGGAAATTCAGATTACAATTAACTGCCGTTCACAAGACCTACAATTAAGGGGTCAATAAATATACCCGAGAGCTGTATGTAGTCTAAGTTAAGCTGCTGCTGTAGCAGCTTAGCAATGGTTACCTCATCAGTAAATCCTAGGTCTACTAAGAT
>DUNX01000054.1 GCA_012839115.1 Bacillota bacterium | reverse complement strand
CGCGCGGGAACGGTGGTGAGAGGGTGAAGAAGACAACCGGGGTGGTTTTGGCGGCCATAATTCTTCTTGTGTCCGCTATTTTCTTTACCTGGCAAAATGAGAAGGAAGTAACCGCCTTTACATACCGGGGAATTCTCTTCGAAGGCTTTAACCCGGAGAAACACAAACCCACTCCGGAGTTGGCCCGTGGGGTTGAGATGGAGCAGGTTATGATTACCCCTGTCGAAATGAAGACTTTGATGGGTATTGTCGATCTGCTGGAAAAGGAGAACCTGCTTTACCTTATGGAGATCCCCGGCCGGTTTGTCCTGGTGAACTGCCCGTATTCCTTCGCCGACAAACCCCAAATGACGGTTTATATTGACCGGGAGAAGATTAATACGGATTATTCCGTAGCCGATGACTGGCAGAACAAGTTATCCAAGTTTACTCCCAGTTTGGCCTTTTCTGATGGGCAGGTTCATCTCCAGGGAGTCCCGCAGCTCCCTAATTTGTTGCGGATTATCATTCACGAAGTGGGTCATCTGATTGAGTACAAGGTTTTAGGGTTCAGTTGGCAAGGGGAGTTTATTGGCAACGACCTAAACCGGGATTTTGTCGGGATCTCCTGGGATGAGGAGAACAACTGGCGGGACCGGGAAAAGATCCTCTTACGGCTGGAAACCATCAGGGAATACGAGGAATTGGTGGAGTTTTTAACCTGGTTTGCCGGGAATTCTTCGTTTTTCAGCGTATACAGCAGCACAGGGATGACCGAGGATTTTGCCGAGAGTTTTGTTTTTTACTATTTAAAAACCCATTTTGATTATGCGTTACAGTTTTTTTACGGCGGTGAACTGCGCCTTGCCGATCTGACCGTGCCAACCAGGGGAAGAGAGAAGAAGATCGGTTTTATCGCCGGTGTGATGCAGGATCCGGGCTTAATCGATCTGATAAAAAAGGGGAGATGATATAGTGCGTTATAAATTTCTCCCGGCCATCCTTGTGGTTTTTCTGTTGGCAAATTTCACGGTCTTTGCCCGCGACCCCCTTATCCTGCGGGTTGCTACAGCGGAGGACCAGGGGTCACCGACAGTGGAGGGGTTGTACAGGTTTAAAGAATTGGTGGAAAGAAGAACCAACGGGAGGGTAAAGGTCCAACTCTATACAGCCGGTACCCGCGGGCAGGAGGAGGAGTTGCTCGAGGGGTTGCGCCGCGGGATGGTGGATGCGGTTTTGGTCACTTCCGCCAAGTACAAGGCTTTGGTTCCGGAGATGGAGTTATTGAGCCTGCTGTTGTTGTTCGCCACCGAAGAGCACTGGCAAGAGGCGTTAAGCGGCCGCCCCGGCCAACGCCTGGGGGATTTCGCCTTTCAACGCCGGCGGGAAGTGGTTATGGGTTATATGACCACGGGTTCCCAGAATATTTTCACCCGGCGGGATCTCATTGGCTTCGGCGGGTTACGCGGGATGAAGATCAGTGCCGGCTCGTCTGCGCTGGCCCTGGAAGCCTGGAGGGTTTTAGGTCTGGAGCCTGTGGTGGTTGCTGATTCCGAATTGAACGTCGCCCTACAGAGCGGCTGGGTGGAAGCGGTGGGGAGCGACTTTTTTGATTATAACCGGTTGAAACTGTATGAGGGCGCCAAATGCGTGATCCGGACCTGTCACATGATCAAAGCCTACCCCTTTATTTTAAGCGGGATGGCTTGGGAGCGGATCCCGGCGAATTTCCGGACGGCGGTGGTCTCCTGCGGTAAAGAGGCCTGCTTGTGGCAGGCGCGCCGGGCCTTTACCAGAAACAAGGAGATAAACGAGGAATTGTCACGGAAGTACTGGGTGCGCCCGCTTAACCCGACACCGGAAGAGAAAGCGGCTTGGGAAAAACAGATTCTTCCCCTGCAGAACAGGGTGGCCGCGGAATTGGGGCTGGAAGATATCCTTCAGGAGATCCGGGCGTTGGCGCCGGTACCGGAAACACCAAAAGAGAAAGGGAAAGAGAAGGCAGAAAGGGAATAAAAACAGGCATATACCGCTGGTATATACAGGATGAAGCCGGGATTGCGCCCGGCTTTGTTTTGCCCTATTCGCTCCTGTCCACCTCGATCCCCAGGCGTTTCAGAAGCTCCGGATCCGGGGTAATGGTTAAGGTCTGAAAATTCTTGTACAAGACAAAACCGGGCCGGGCGCCGGCGGGTTTGCGCACATGGCGTCTTTCAGTATAATCCACCGGTACCTTACTGGAATGACGGGCTTTGCTGAAATAGACGGCCAGGTTGGCCGCTTCCAACAAGGCCTCCTTACCGGGTTCCTTTCCCCCGCAGCGGATCAGGACATGGCTGCCGGGGATTTTTTGTGTATGGAACCAGAGATCACGGGGGGTAGAGAGCTTAAAGGTCAACTGGTCATTTTGCCTGTTGTTTTTCCCCACTAGAATCTCCCACCCCTCGCTGGAGCGGAAGAGCGCCGGGCGCCCGCCGGGCGCCTGCCGGGGACGGCCCGGGATCCGGCGGCCTTTGGTGAGTCCTGCCTCCTGCATCTCCGCTTCCACTGCCGCCAGTTCTTCAAGGTCCAAATCATTCTGCAAGGAACTTTCCAGGGATTCCAGGTAGGCCAGTTCCTCTTTGGTCTTTTCCAGTTCCGTGGCGATCCGGGTCTGCCCCTTCTTGGCCTTGGCATATTTCTTATAGTAATTCTGGGCGTTCTGATTTGCCGGGAGCGACGGGTCCAACGGGATGGTTACGGTCTTGCCCTCCGGATCGTAATAATTGACCAGTTCCACCTGGCCGGCGCCCTTGGGAACCTGGTGCCGGTAAGCGGTGAGAAGTTCCCCGTAGAGACGCCAGAGATCCGCATCTTCCGCCTGGGCCAGTTCGTCCCGTTGCCTCTGGGCTTTTTTTTCCGTCTTTTTTTTGGCCCGGGTGATGATCTTGAGGAGCTTACGCTGCCTGGAGGCCATTTCCTCCCGGTGTTCCCGGCGGTCAAGGGTCTTTGCCACCGCTTGGCTCAGGCTGGCGACAGGGACCAGCGCGGGTTCAGGCAGGGAGTGGGGGCGGTAGGGAAAAAAATCCGCCGGTTGCCCGTTTTTTTCGTAGCAATAAGGATGGCTCTCTCCCGCATTGACCTGCCGGTAGAGTTCGTCCAGGACGGAGTGGATCTTTTCCGCCTGCGCCGGTGTCTGCTCCGGGGAAATGGCGCCCGCCGTGGTTTTGGGATCAAGGCCGGCCCGGGACAAGACCTCTGTGGCCAGGAACGGGGAGACGCCCAGGACCTCCTCGACCAGGATTTGGCGGAGAGGACGTTCCGCGGGCGAGCGGTCGATGATCACCTGGAGATCCTGGGGCGCCAGGGTCTCCAGGCGCCGCCCGGCCGGGGTGGGCGGCGGGGTGTAGGGAACGCCCGGCAAGACCGGCCGGGACTGGCCGTCTCGCTCCGGGAGGCGCTTCAGGGCATCCAGGATCCGGCCTTCCCCGTCAACCAGCAGCAGGTTGGCAAAGCGGCCGGTGGCTTCAAAGATCAGGGTGAAGACGGTTAATCTTTCTCCGGCGTTGTAATTTTCAATTTTGAAATGGAGAATCCGCTCGGAAGAAGGCTGGCTTACTGCCAAGAACCTTCCCCCCTGTAAGTATTTGCGGAGCAGCATGCAGAAAGCCGGCGGTTCCTGGGGAGAAACCGGTTTTTTCTCAATAAGGTGGCTCCGGTAAAAACGGGGATGAATTGAGAAGAGCAACCAAAGATCCCGCCGGGGAAAGGGATGAAAGACCGAGAAGGCCACTTTTTCCCGGCTGGGCTGAAAGATCCGGTCGATCCTTCCGTTGACCAAAGCTTGCTTGTATTCCTGCTGCAACGCAGTAACGGCCAGGGCGTCAAAAGGCATGGTAATCCCCCATTTCGTAAACAGTATAACACTCCTGGAAGCCATTTGGCAACCCTCCCCAGGGAAGCATTTTTCACCGGGCCCGGCATAGAATTAGGACGAGATAAAGATCGTTAGCTTCTTGTGCGACCCGGCTGGGCGACTAAAAGGGGGGGTTGAGGAATTTGCCGAAACACTGGTGGACGATGTCGCCGGAAGAGACCGCGAAAGAGTTGGGGGTCCCCTTTGCCGGTACCCGCGGGTGGGCCGCCGGTCTTACACCCCAGGAAGCCGCCAGAAGACTGGGGATTTTCGGGGAAAACCGCCTGCAGAGAAGGGAAAAATTCTCCCCTTGGCGCCTGTTTTTCTCCGAGTTTGCCGATTTTATGGTTTTGGTGCTGCTGGGGGCGGTAATCATCTCCGGTGCACTGGGAGAATGGGATGACGCCTTTACGATCCTGGCCATTGTTTTTCTCAACGCGATTTTAGGCTTTGTCCAGGAATACCGGGCTGAACGCTCGCTGCAAGCTTTGAAAGAATTGTCAGCCCCGCAGGCCTGTGTCCTCAGAAGGGGAAAGCTGCAAGTCATCCCCGCAGTGCAAGTGGTCCCCGGGGACCTGCTGGTCCTTGAGACCGGGGACCGGGTGCCCGCTGATGCGCGTTTAGTGGAAGCCGAAGGCCTGGAAGTAGATGAATCCCCGTTGACCGGCGAATCTTTACCCGTGGCCAAGGAGACGGCGCCGCTGAAAGAGGAGAACCCGGGGCTGGGGGAGCGGCGGAATATGGTCCAGGCCGGGACGACGGTTACGCGCGGGCGGGCAAAGGGCCTGGTGGTCGCGACAGGAATGGCTACGGAACTGGGGAAGATCGCCGGGCTTTTGGAGACTTCCGCCGGCGGCCCCACACCGTTGCAAAAACGCCTGGACCAACTGGGCAAAGTCCTGGTCGCCTTTTGCATAATTGTCTGTGTTTGCGTTGGTTTGCTCGGCCTTTACCGGGGAGAAAGCTTCCGGAGCATGTTCCTTTCCGCAGTCAGCCTGGCAGTGGCCGCCATTCCTGAAGGGTTGCCGGCGATCGTCACGATTTCTCTGGCTTTAGGGGTCCAGCGGATGATAAAGCGCCAGGTGATCATCAGGCAACTGCCGGCTGTGGAAACCCTGGGTTGCGCCTCGGTCATCTGCTCGGATAAAACCGGAACCCTTACCCGGAACCAGATGATGGTGACAGCGGTTTTTTTAAGCGGGGAAGAACTCTCTGTTACCGGCAACGGCTTTGCCCCCTACGGGCGTTTATACTGGCGGCGAAGGCCCCTGGCGCCCTTAGCTCCCCTGGCTCTCCCGGTCCCTGGTGCAGTAGCCCGGCCGGCGCCGGCAGGGGAAGAGGGCGACGGAGCAGGGGCGTGCTACCCGGATGGGGAGGGGTTGCGGCTACTGCTCAAGACCGGCCTGGTATGTAATAATGCGGTCCTGACCGGGGACGGGGATGGTCCGGACTGGAAGGTGACCGGGGATCCCACAGAGGGCGCATTGCTTGCTTTGGCACGTAAAGCGGGACTCACCGGCGAGGAGGGCCGCCGGCGGCAGGAGATCCCTTTTACTCCGGAAAGGAAGAGAATGAGTGTGGTGGTGGAGGAGGACGGGAAAACAACCCTCTACACCAAAGGCGCAGCTGACCTGCTCCTGAACCTTTCGGAACGTATCCGCTGGCACGGGAAGGAAGTACCGTTGCAGCGGATGCACCGGCGGCTGGTCCTGAGGGCGGTGGAGAGTATGGCGGCCCGGGCCTTGCGTGTACTGGCCCTCGCCTACCGCCCGCTGCCGGATCTGGAAAAGGTGGGGGAGGACGAGGAAAAGGACCTGGTCTTTCTGGGACTGGTCGGGATGATCGATCCGCCGCGCCCTGAGGTGAAAGCCGCCATCCAAACCTGCAAGCAGGCGGGGATCCGGACGGTAATGATAACCGGGGATTTTCCTGGGACCGCCCGGGCGATCGGCGAAGAACTCGGATTGTTGCGCCCGGACGGGCTGATCCTGACCGGGGCCCAGTTGGACCAATTATCCGGGGATGAATTGGCCCGGATCATCGACCGGGTTGATATTTTCGCCCGTGTCAACCCCTATCACAAATTGCAGGTGGTGCGGGCCTTTAAGAAACAGGGAAAAGTGGTGGCCATGACCGGCGACGGGGTCAATGACGCCCCGGCGGTGAAAGAGGCGCAAATCGGGGTGGCCATGGGGATTTCCGGTACGGATGTGACAAAAGAGGCCTCGGACATGGTGATTGCCGATGATAATTTTGCCACGATTGTGGCGGCGGTGGAAGAAGGGCGGGGGATTTACAGCAACATCAAAAAATTCCTCCGTTACCTTCTGGGTTGCAATACCGGGGAGATCATCACCATGTTTCTGGCGGGCGCCGCCGGGATCCCCTTTCCCCTGGTACCCATCCAGATTCTCTGGACCAACCTGGTGACCGACGGCCTGCCGGCGGTAGCCCTCAGTATGGAACCGGCGGGAAAAGAGTTGATGCAGGCGCCCCCGCGGGCGCCGGAAGAGAGTATCTTCAGCCACGGCATGGGGTGGCAGATCCTTTGGCAGGGGGTGGTGATTGGTCTTACCACCGTTCTCCTCTTTCTTTTCACCTTGTTCCAAGGCGTCGCCTTGGCAAAAGCGCGCACCGTCGCCTTTTCCGCCCTGGTTTTTTCCCAGTTGAGCTACGCCTTTGTCTGCCGCAGTGAGAGCGGGTCCTTCCGGGCGGGCAAAACCCGGACGGGTAAAGCACAGAAAACACCCCCGCTGGCGGCGGCGGTGCTCCTTTCTGCCCTTATGCAATTGTCCGTGGTCTACCTTCCTTTTTTGCAAAAAGTTTTCCGCACCTCTCCCCTGGCCTTGGACGACTGGGTGTGGGTGGCGGGCGCCGCCGCTGTCTCATTTGTGGCAACGCCACTGGCCAACGCCGTACTCGCCCGGCGTACAGCCATGCATACGAAAACATACCTAATCAACAGCCGAACCGTACATAGGCGAAAAAAGGAGGCGGGAGCCGGACATAATTTAATTGAGGTGTGAATTTTTGTGAACCTTCTTTTTCTGCTTTTTCTCTTCGGCGCCCTGGTCCTGCCAGTCCGTTTCCACCTGCACCTGCACGGCAGGGGGAACACCTTCTTCTTTTTTATCGAGATGAGCCTCACGCATTGGCGTTTCCTCGACCGCACCTTCTTCTTGACCCTGGAACCGCCGGAAAAACCCGGAGGAACACCCCGGGAGGGAGCGGGAGCGCCCGGGCACGCGTTGGAACTCAGCAAAGAAGGGGAGTTGCCGGCGGTTCCAGGGCTAATTCCCGCCGCTTTTAACCAGATCCATAAATTACTGGGCCATTACGGGGTTGGAGGGACCTTTTTGTATCTGCTTTTACCCCCGGGTTACCGGCGGTGGTTAACCGTGGCGCAGCACCTGGAGAAGCGGGGGAGGTTTTCCCGTTTTAACTGGGGAACGGTCGTCGGGTGCAATGATGCCGCTCTGACCGGGATTACCGCCGGGGTCCTCTGGGGCGTAAAAGAATCGCTCCTCCGGTTTTTTCTGGGTGATTACCGGTTTGGCCCGGAGGGACCGCGCATCGTCATCCTGCCCCGGTTTAAAACGCCGGGTTGGGAGACCATGCTGGACTGTATATTTGCTGTCCAGGTGGGATATATTATCCTTGCCGGCGTGAAAGGTTTTATCTACAGCATGATGGGGGGCGAAAAACATGGCGAACCACCCGATTGAAGGGTTGATGAAAACGGCCATGGAAAGCATAAAAGATATGGTTGATGTCAATACCATCCTGGGCGATCCAGTGGAGACCCCGAACGGCGATGTCATAATTCCTGTTTCCCGTGTTTCCTTTGGTTTTGCCGCCGGCGGCAGTGAATTTGAGAGTATACGCCGGACCGGGGAGCGAAGAGGCGGGGACGGTGAAGGGGAAAAGATGCCCTTTGGCGGCGGCAGCGGCGCCGGGATTACCCTGAACCCCGTGGCCTTTCTGGTCGTAGGGAAGGAACAGCCCCGCCTGCTACCGGTGGACGGTAATGTCCTGGCCGACCGGATTATTGACCTGGCTCCGCAGCTTCTGGGGAAAGTTCAGAACTTGATTGGCCGGAACAACAGGAACAAGGAAGAGACGATGGCACCTGCTGTTCCCCAGCCTTCACCTTCATAGATTGGCGGTGAAAAACCATTGCGGGCGGAAGTCATTCCTGACCTGTGTATCGCTTGTGGGCTGTGTATAGATACCTGTCCGGAGGTTTTCTCCTGGAACGAGGAGGATAAAGCAGAGGCCAAGGCCGGGGAGGTCCCTGCGGAACTGGAGGAAAGAGTGAAGGAAGCAGCGGAAAACTGCCCTACGGATGCCATAGAGACCGGTTAAAAACCGGTCTTATTCAATTTCCACCATGTAGAAGGGGAGGCAGTGCAAGGGGTCGGGGAGGATAAAACCGTCGTTGCCGGCGGTAATGACCTGGAAATAGTAGACCAGCCGTTGCCCGCGGCGGAAAAAAGAACCGGGAATTTCCGCGGCAAATTTTTCCCCGTCAAAGGCCATGGGCAGGACGGTGGCTTTTTTCTCCCGGAGCAGCCGGTAGCAAAGGGAGATCTCTTTGATCTCCCCGGGGTTCCGGGAAGTAACGGTTATGGGCTGCGCTCCGTACGCCGACCCGGGCTGGGGGGAGATCTTCTCCGGCGGGTGGTGAATGAGGTAGGGAATTTGGCGGACCGGCCTTTGCCACCTGGGGGTCAGCGGCGCCTCCGGGCTCCCGCACGCGGCCTCGCCGCCTTCATTGTCAAAGGCGGTGATGTAATAGGCGGTAATTTTTCCGTCGGCGGTTGCGGGCGGCGGCAATTCGCACCGGTAAAGGCCGTTGCCGGCCGGGCGCATTGGCGTCTGTGCGTAGCCGCCGGCTGCTGCGGCCTGGTAGTGTAGGGTTACGCCGGTTACCGGGTTGACTCCGGTGACCGTGGCCTGGAAAACCTGGGAAAAGCCGGGCTTCAGCACGGCCGGGCTGTGGGCGATCAGAGGGGCGGCGGGCCTGATGGTCAAGGCGGAAATGAACCAGTCGGCCCCCTGCCGGCTGGAGAATTCGACTGCCAGATGTTCTCCTTCCTTGATGGTGATGATTTCCACCAGATCAATCCTTTTTCCGGCAGGAACCACCAGGTTTTCCGTGATCACCGTCCCGTTCAGCTTGATACTCAAGGGGCCGCGGATCAGGGGACGGGAGGTTTGGTCGCACAAGCTCAAACGCACTTGATAAGTCCCGGGAAGAAGATCCACCCGGAAGACGGCCGGCTTGCGCCCCCAGACCAGATCGTTAAATAATTGCAGTCCGTAGCTACAGGTGGCAGTCCCGGTGACCAAGTCCTTCTCACTCAACCGGGCGGGGGGCGGGGAGACCCCATGCAAACCCGTGGTTTCCAACCAGCCGAACCCTTCTTCTATATTGTATTCAGTCTGCGGCCCGGCAAAGTAAAACCGTTTTTCCACGCCGTGGTCTCCGGTTCCCCCGGCGCCCAGCAGGGAGGAACCAAAATCAAAACCCAGCAAAAAGAGGCCCTGCTGCTGGTGTTCGCGGATTACGGCGTTAATTCTTCTCTCCTCTTCCAGCAGGAAGAGGAGTTTATCCCGCCAGTGGCCGGCTTCGCCCGGGCCGGTGACCATCCGGTGGAAATAAAGGTTGCTTGTGGTGCGGATTATTTCCCGCCAGAACTTTCCTGCTTCCCGCAGGAGGTCCCGGGCAAGAAGGAGCTGGGTCCAGTCTCCGGTCTCGTAAAAGAAGGCCAGGGCCAACGCAGACCGGATTTTTACCGCGTGGTAGCGGGCAAAATTGGCCAGAACCATAAAATCCCGCCGGGTGCTGTCGTCTTCGCAAATCTCTCCTTGGGCAACCTCCCGCCTTGTCAGGTACCGGGGGGAGGGCTTGTTCCCCCGGCAGAGAGTGATTTTCTCCAAAAGATTCTCGCCCAGTTCATCCAGGTATTGCGCCACATCTTCCGGGGTTATCCGGCTGCCGGTTTTTCCGTCCAAAAAATCCCGGACGTACTGGGTGATGCTGCTGAAGAACTCCGGAACCCCCGGCGGGGCCTGCAGATAATAATCCAACAGCCCGCCGGTGTCGATCTCCGGCCACAACAGGCTTCGCCCGGCGCCTGCGTGGGCGGTAACGTAAAGGGTAATAATTTTCCCGGCAATACTGTAAAGTTCAGCCAGGTCCACCCCGGCTGCGCCAAATCTCCGGTTGAATTCCCGGAGCCATACTTTTCCGGAGGTGTACGGGTTGTAACATAGGCGGCCAAAGAGCAGGTAGAAATACCAATACCGTTCATATTCCCAAGTATAATAGGTCTGGCCGTACCTGAGGAGCGGCCAGTCCCGCCGGTCGTAGCCCGCGTCTTTCCAGGCCAGGGGAGGAGCAACAGCGCAACCGCGGGGACCGTTGGCGGGGAAGGTGAGAACAAAACGGCGGGCCAGTTCCGGGTCTCCCCACAGCAGCACCCGGTGGGAGGCGGTCCATAATTCATGGATCAGGGGGAGAGGGGCGTCTTCAGGGTCAAAGCCGTCGTATCCTGCCTCGGCCGGCGTTTTCACCGGGTAACAGGGAAGGGTAAAAAACACCCCCTGGTATTTTCCGGAGAGCGCAAGGGGGACCTCCTCGCGGCGGAGTGCGGCAACCGTCTCTTGGGCCAATCCTTCCGCATCAAGGATTAACCCGGCTTTCCGCGGATTTTCTTTCAGTACGCGTATGTAGGTCTCAAGCAGAAAATCGATCTGCTGTTCCACTGGAATGGTGGACGCGCCTTTCCAGCGGAGAAAGATCCCGTCAAGCTCCGGGCAGAGAGTGAGAAGTTCTTTGAGGACGGCGTAGGTATAAGGGATAATCTTCCCCTGGGCCAGGCCGGTAACGGGAAAAGGGGGGAAGGGAAGGTCTGCCGCGGGCAGGGCCTGCTCCAGACCGAGAATGAAATCTATACCATGACGGCGGGCCGCTCTGGAAACATTTTGGAGAAAGAGAAGGTTTTTCTCTTTAACCGCCGGCGGAGCATCGACCGCCCGGATCTCCGGAAATTCCGGGGCATCCAGGAAATAGGGGAAGGGCAGGCCAGGGAATTTTTCTGCCGCCGTGAGCAGGAGACGGAAACGGTTAAACCTCGTCCTTACCAGCAAGGAAAAATACGGGTCCCAGTAAGCCGGGGTGAAAAAGGTTTGTTGCGGGCGCCGGAAATTATGGAAGGTGAAGACCTCCCGGATGGGGAGGAACGGTTTTTCCGTCACCGGCGTCGTCAATTCATTCAGCGGTTGGGAGTCAATCCGCTCCGCCAGTTCATAAAGGGCATAATTCAACCCTCTGGTATCGGCGGCGCAGACAACAACCGCCGGCGGACCGTTGTCGTTTACTGCCAATTCCTGAATGGTCAAGCTTTCTTTCCCGGGTAAGAGATCGATTCTTTTTTGGGCGGCGAGTTTTTGCAGGAGAGGACTTTCATTTAGGGTTCCGATGAAAAAATCGGCCGGCGCTTCCTGCGGGGAGAAGAGAATCTCCGCGGTCACACCCTGGCGCATGAAACTCTCTTTAACTTGTTCAAGGGCAATATTGGTGCTCTCTTCCGGTTGCTCCCGGTTGACAAAACGAATAATAATCCCCATGCGACAACCTCGCTTTTACTGCGGAGTCCTTGGATTTGTTCTGAGGAAAGAACCGGACTGGTTGTTATTTTCGCTTAAAGTGGAGTTTTTCCTCTTTCTTTCGGGGATTTTACCTCCCGCCGGCCTACTGCTTGTTCTATTTCGCCTGTTTATTCCATATATTTAGGAGGGAAGCCGGATATGGGCCAGTGGAGACAGGGGACGGTTTTGTCCGCAGCATTGCGTGGGCGTATGCGCACGCGCATAAAGAAGAAAAAGGGGGCGGCGTTCTTGTCAAGGCCGGTTTATTCGCAGGTTCCGGGCTGTCTGGTCTTCCTCCTTCTGTTTACGGTGTTTTTTTTCACCGGAATGCAGGCCGGAGCCGGAAACGGCCGCGGGCTGGCAGGGAAGCTGCAGGAAGTCTTGCCCGGCTGGGAGGAGAGGTGGGCGGCCTCCCGGGAGTCTGTTATTGGCGCCGGTAAAAAAATTGCCGGGTTGGCCGGTGAGGTTAAGGAGGTATTGGCGCGCCCGCTTACGCGGGCGCACATGCCGGAGAAAAAAGGCGTCTATTTCCCGGTTTTGTCCTGGGAAAAACAGGAGTTGCTTCCGGACCGGATTGGTTTTACCCTGCCGGAAAAGGCCGGGGTTTATGCAGCAGCCTGCGGTTTTGTTGCGGAGTTGTTCCCGGTCAAGGGGGGTTGGCAGGTACGGCTGGATCACGGCGGCGAGTGGAGCTCCGTTTATTATCCCCTGACCGGTTTGACCGTTGCCCGCGGCGGGCGGGTACGGGCCGGGGAGAAACTGGGCTCTTGTGCAACAGGCGAAAACGGGGAAACAAAGTTATTCTGGGAGGTCTGGCGCGGGGGAGAGGCGGTTCCTCCCCGGCGTTTTCTAACGTGCAGGCCCGCGCAGGAAACGGGGAAATAACCGGTGATCCGGATCAGAATTCACCCGCTTTTTCTCCTGACCCTCTTTATTTCCGGGGTAACCGGCAAGTATCTCAGTATGATCCTGGTTTTTTTATCTGTCCTCCTCCATGAACTGGCGCATATCCTGACCGCCTTTGGTTTCGGGTACCGGGCAACCGCTGTGGAACTCTTTCCCTTTGGCGGCGTGGCCAGGATGGATTATTCCCTTTTTAACGACCCCCGGGCGGAAGCAGTCACAGCCCTGGCCGGGCCCGTCCAGAGCGGGGTCCTTGCCTTGCTGGCCAAAGCAATGCAGGGTTGGTTCGGTTACCTGCCGGTATGCGGGGAGTTGCTCCGGATCAATTTGGGTTTGGCCTTTTTTAATTTGCTACCCCTTTTCCCTTTGGACGGGGGGAGGGTTCTCCGGGCTTTCCTGGCGACCGCGCGGGGTTACACCGTTGCCACCCGGCAGGCGGTGAGGTTGACCAAATACACGGTGGCTGTGGGGATCCCGTTTTCCTTTATCTTGGTGCAAAAAACACCCGTCCCTTTTTACCTCCCTTTCCTCCTGGTTTTTTTGTACATGGCCGCCCGCAAAGAGAATCTTTTTTACGCCTATTGGCGGCAGAAAGACCGGAAATTACAGTTGTTGAAGGAGAAAGGCCTGTTGCCGGCAAGGGTCTGGCTGATTGACGCCAAACGCCGTCCCGGTGAGGTGCTCCCGTTTTTACTGGGTAAGGATTATCACCTTTTCTTACTGCGCGACCGGAAGGGGCGGATCTTTGGCTTCTTTAAAGAGGAGGAATTATCTTCGCTTTCCGGGGAGAATTTATCTCTAAGCTTTTACCGGTTATGGCGGAAGAGAAAAGGAGATCCCTTCTTTCTGTCGAAAAAAGTAGACAACCCGTAGATAGTAGATTCGCGCGCCCGTTTAAATAATGGTAAACTTTGGCGTCTCCCACCGGAAAAATACTGACAGAGGAGACAAATTCATGTATAATGCCTATGAGCCCCTTTTTGACAAAGTAAGAAAGCCTGGCAGGTATACCGGGGGAGAACTTAATGCCGTAGTCAAGGATTGGCAGAAGGCAAAGATCCGGGTCGTACTGGCCTTTCCTGACCTCTACGAAGTCGGCCTGTCCCACCTTGGTCTCCGCCTGCTTTACCATAGGATTAACGATGAAGAAGGGTTTTTGGCCGAACGGGTCTACGCCCCGGCGGAGGATATGGAAGAAGAGCTCCATCAGGCGAATCTGCCCCTCTTTTCCCTGGAAACCCGGCACAGTCTGGCCGCCTTTGATCTCCTCGGCTTTAGCTTCCAGTACGAGTTGAGCTATGTTAACATCTTGAACATGATGGCGCTCGCCGGGATCCCCCTGCGTAGAGCGGAGAGGGACGAAGCAGGGACAGAATACCCCCTGGTTGCCGGGGGCGGTCCCGGCAGCTTTAACCCGGAACCGCTGGCGGATTTTTTTGATTTTTTTCTCCTGGGCGACGGGGAAGATGCCATCCTGGAGATCCTGGCGGTCATGGCGGCAGGAAAAGAAAAGGGGAAATCCCGGGCGGAACTGAAAAAAGACCTCCAAGCCGTACCCGGGGTCTATCTTCCCGAGTTTTACCGGGTGGAGTATTTTCCCTCCTGGACAGTGGCTGCCATTACCCCGGTGAGCGGGGCGCCGCCGGTCGTCCACAAAAGGGTGGTTTCCGATCTTGACCGGGCTTATCTTCCCGAAAAAGATCTCGTCCCGTGGCTGGAGATTGTCCACGACCGGCTGGCCTTGGAGATTATGCGCGGCTGTACCCGGGGCTGCCGGTTTTGCCAGGCGGGAATGATCTACCGGCCGGTCCGCGAGCGGACAGGGAAACTCATCGAAGAACACCTGGCGAAGTTGCTGAAAAATACCGGTTATGAAGAATTCTCCCTCACCTCGCTCAGTAGTGCGGACCACAGCGAGATCACGGAGTTGGCCGGGCGGCTGGCCGCCTGCTACACACCGGAGGTTGCCATTTCCCTGCCGTCCTTGCGCCTGGACGCCTTCTCACCGGAACTCGCCGCCCGCCTGCAGGGGGGGAAGAAAAGCACCCTGACGGTTGCCCCGGAGGCGGGAACCGACCGTTTGCGCCGGGTGATTAATAAGAACCTTACGGATGAAGAGATTATTACCATGGCCCGCACGGCCTTTGGCGGCGGCTGGCAGCGGTTGAAGCTTTATTTCATGATCGGCCTCCCCACCGAGGAGCAGGAGGATTTGGAAGGGTTGGTGTCCCTGGCGCGCCGGGTATACGAAATCGGCCGGGAGTTTCACAGGGGCCGGGCGCGGGTAACGGTCAGTGTGGCGAATTTCGTCCCCAAAGCCCATACGCCTTTTCAATGGCGCCCCCAGGCCGGGCTTGAGGAGATCCGGGAGAAACAGGAGTTCCTCCGGCGCCGCCTGGCGGGGGCCGGAAGGGGACTGGCCTTCTCCTGGCACGAGGCGGAGCTGAGTTTTTTAGAAGGGGTTTTTGCCCGCGGCGACCGGCGGTTAGGCGCGGTCCTTGCCGAGGCCTTCCGGTTGGGCTGCCGGTTTGACGCTTGGCCGGATAAGTTCCGGTGGGACCTCTGGCAAGCGGCTTTTACCGCCACCGGGCTGGACCCGGCGTTTTATACCGCCCGTTCCCGCCCGCGGGAAGAGATCCTGCCCTGGTCCCATCTGAGCGCCGGGGTGAGCACGGATTATTTATGGGAGGAGAACCGCCGGGCGGAAGAGGGGATCTCCACCCCCGACTGCCGCGAGCATTGTACCGGGTGCGGGGTTTGTACGGTCTTTGACCTCCCGTTCCCGCCGGCAAAAGGGGCAAAGGCGGGAGGTGGGCAGGATGCATAAGTACCGGTTCCGCTACGCCAAGTTTGGCCCCGCCCGCTTTGCTTCCCACCTGGATCTGGGACGGGCTTTGGGCCGTGCCCTGCGCCGGACGGGACTGCCGGTGGCCTATTCCCAAGGTTTTCATCCCCTCCCGAAAATGGCCTTTGGGCCTCCGCTTCCCGTTGGCGTGGAAAGTGACGCGGAGTTTGTGGATATTGCTTTTACCGGGGAATTGGCGGCTGCGGAGATCGTCCGGCGGCTGAATGCGGTTTTGCCTGCGGGCCTGGTGGTCACGGGCGTGCAGAAACTGCCGCCAAAGACCCCGTCTTTAATGGGTTTGGTTGACCGTTTTACCTATATTTTTTTCTTCATTATTTCTCCGGAGGACACCACCGCATGGGCCAAGGAGAAGACCGCCGCTTTTTTCGCGGCTTTGTGGCAAAAGGAAGAACTGCCGGTGGTACGGAAAAAGAAAGGCGGAAAAGAAAGCGGTGAAAAAAGGGTTAATCTGCGACCCTTTTGGTATAATTATAATTTTTCCTTTATTGAACAGGGCTTGCTTCAGGTAGTGGTTGATGTGGCCTACGGGCCGCAGGGGACATTGCGCCCCGATGAATTGCTGCCGTTTTTCCCTGCCGGGTGGCGGCTGCAGAAGGTCATCCGGGCACAGGCCTGGAGTAGGGGGGAACCCGTTCTCCCCGTTGCTGTTCATAGGGGGTAGACTGAGGAGCATAGAAAGGAATGGGCAAGGAATTTTTGATTAATGCCGGTCTCAGCGAGACCCGCATGGTCGTGTTGGAAGAGAAGAGACTGGTAGAGATTGTCATTGAACGCTTTCATGTTTCCCGCCGGGTTGGGAATATTTACCGGGGAAAAGTCGAAAATATCCTCCCCGGTATGGAGGCGGCTTTTGTTAATATCGGCATGGAAAAGAACGCCTTTTTGTACGTGGATGACCTGCAGGTTTTTAAAGGGCAGGAAGAAGAGGTTAACGGCCCGGCGCCCCCCATCAACAAACTGCTCCGCGAAGGACAGGAGATCATTGTCCAGGTGGTTAAGGAACCGATAGGGAATAAAGGGGCGCGGGTGGTCACCAACCTGACCCTGCCCGGGCGGTACTTCGTTTTGATGCCCTCCGTTAATTACATCGGGATCTCCCGCCGCATCGAAGATGAAGAGGAACGGGAACGCCTGCGGGCGGCGGCCCAGAAATTGCAACCACGGGGGATGGGGTTGATTGTCCGGACGGCCGCCGAAGGGGTCGACGAGAAGGAATTGCGGGCGGACAGGGATTTCCTCTTGAACCTCTGGCAGAAGGTGCGGAAAAAAGCCCGGAAGGGGCCGGTTCCCTCCCTGCTTTACCATGACCATGACTTGCTATACCGGATGTTGCGGGATCTTTTTACCGAAGATATTGAGCGGCTGGTTATTGATGAGGGATCAGCCTATAAAAAAGCCCTGGAGTTTTTGAACAGCCTGAACCCGCGTTTAAAGAGCCGGGTGGAATTGTACAGGGGGAGCCGTCCCCTATTCGATTATTACGGTATAGAACACCAGATAAAAGAAGCGTTACAGAATAAAGTCTGGTTGCCGTCCGGGGCCTACCTCGTTTTTGACCAGGGCGAAGCCTTGACGATGATTGATGTTAATACCGGTAAGTTTACCGGTTCCACGAATCTGGAGGATACGGTTTTAGCCACCAACCTGGAGGCGGCGCAGGAGATCGCCCGCCAGATCCGCCTGCGGAACCTCGGCGGGATCATTATTATCGATTTTATTGATATGGGCAGTGAGAAAAACCGGCGGCAGGTTTTGGAGGTGCTCGCCAAGGAGTTGGCGAAGGACAAACAAAAATCAAATATCCTTGGTTTTACCGGCCTGGGCTTACTGGAGATGACCCGGAAAAAAATCCGTCCCAGCCTGCGCGAGCAATTGCAACAGCCTTGCCCCGATTGTAACGGTACCGGCTATCACTTTTCCCTGGAAACGCAGGCGGCCGCGGCGGAACGCCGGATTATCCAGTTGGCGGTAGAAAGCGAAAAAGACCAAGCTTTGCTGGTGGGGGTTAATCCCGCGGTGGCCTCCTTATTGATCGGGCCGGGCGGCAGTCACCTGGAGGCCCTGGAGAAGATGACCGGGAAGACGATTTTTATCCGGGGCCAGGAAGGGCTCGCCACAGAGGATGTGAAGGTCCTGGCGGTGGGTGAGTTGTCCCTGGTGGAAAAAGCCGCCTTACCGGTGAGCGAGGGCGAGGTTTTAACCGTTAAGGTTCTGGAGGCCCATGCCAACAACCCGGCTGACGGGATTGCCCGCATCGAAGGGTATGTGCTTGATATTGAAAATGGCGGCCGCCGCCTGGGGGAGACGGTGAAGGTGATGATTGAAAAAGTCTACCGGACATATGCCCGGGCGCGGTTGGTTAACGGTTGACAAGACCGATCCTTGGTGTTAAGATATTAAAGGCAGGTTCGCGCATAAAGCGCGTGCGCATTAAGCGCGCGCAATCATGCGCCTCGCAGTTGCGCGGGCGCATCTGTGCGCCGCACCGGTCGCAACCGCACGGTTCCGGTGTTAAAATCTCCTTTCCGGGTCGCATGGGCCATAAGGGGCCGCTTGAATAGAGAGGCCCGGGGAGATACCGCAACCGGCGAGTCTAGACAGGGAGGATTGAATTTTATGTATGCGGTAGTGGAATGCGGTGGCAAGCAATACCGGGTGGCGCCCGGCGATGTGATCACCGTGGAGAAGCTCCCCCAAGAGGAAGGCCAGGAGATTACTCTGGAAAGAGTCTTGCTCCTGGGCGACACCGAGGGGGTCCGCGTTGGCAAGCCTCTGGTGGAAGGGGCTAAGGTGACAGCGAAAGTTGTCGAACACGGAAAAGGAAAGAAGATTTTGGTTTTCCGGTATAAACCGAAGAAGAATTTTCGCAAGCGCTACGGTCACCGGCAGCCTTACACCCGCCTGCTCATCCAGGCAGTGGAAGGATGACCAGGATCTCCTTTTTCCAGGAGGGGGATCTCTTTACCGGTTTCCGGGCGGAAGGTCATACCGGATACGCCCCGGCAGGAAGCGATATTGTTTGCGCCGGAATCTCGGCTCTCCTCCAGAGCACAGTTATTGCCCTGGCCGAGCTTTTGGCGATTCCGGTGGAACTGAAAACAGAAAAAAAGACCGGTCTCTTCATTTGCCGGTTGCCGGCGGCATTGACCGGGGAAGAACGGGAGAAAGCCGATCTGTTACTCCGCAGCGCGCACCGGGGTTTGCTGCGGATGGCGGATGAATATTCTGAATACTTGCGAGTCACGATTAGGGGAGGTGGCAATAATGCTGAAACATTTTGATTTGCAATTTTTTGCCCACAAGAAGGGGATGGGCAGTACCAGAAACGGCCGGGACAGTGAAGCAAAAAGGCTTGGCGTTAAGAGGTATGCCGGGCAGAAGGTCAATGCCGGCAGTATTCTGGTACGGCAACGGGGAACAAGGATTCACCCAGGCAGTAACGTGGGGATCGGCAAAGACGATACGTTATTCGCCCTGATCGACGGATATGTGGCTTATGAACGGAAAGGGAAGAGAGATAAAAAGGTCAGTGTCTATCCTGAGCCCGCAGTGACGGCCTAACCGCCTGAGGGCGGTTTTTTTATGCGGGGGCAGGAAATTTGCCGGAGGGCGAGAATACAATAGTTGGGATGAACTCCTGAAAATGTTCATTGATGAAGTGCGGATTTTGGTTGCCGCCGGGAAGGGCGGCGATGGTGCGGTAAGCTTCCGGCGGGAGAAATATATCCCCCGGGGCGGGCCGGACGGCGGTAACGGCGGCCGTGGCGGCCATGTCTACCTCCGGGCGGACCGGGGTCTTTCCACCCTCAGTGATTTACGGTACAGGCGGCGTTTTAAAGCGGAGGCCGGCGCCAATGGGGGAAAAAACAACAGAACAGGAAAGAGCGGTCATGACCTGGTAATCCGTGTCCCTCCCGGAACGATGGTCTTTTTGGATGAACCCGGCAGCGAAAGACTGCTTTGCGATCTCACCGGCGGGATTGAAGAGTTCCTGGTGGCCCGCGGCGGCCGGGGCGGGCGGGGGAATGCGGCTTTTGCCGGCCCTACATACCAAGCGCCCCGGTTTGCCGAGAAAGGCGAACCCGGGGAGGAAAAAGCCTTGCGCCTGGAGTTAAAACTCCTGGCCGATGTGGGTTTGGTGGGGTACCCTAATGCCGGCAAATCCACTTTGTTATCGGTGATCTCCGCTGCCCGGCCGGAAATAGCCAATTATCCTTTTACCACTTTAAGTCCGGTTTTGGGCGTTGTGAATATTGGCGAAGAGAGTTTTGTCGCAGCCGACCTCCCGGGCTTGGTGGAAGAGGCCCACAAGGGCGTGGGTTTGGGCCACCAGTTTCTCCGCCACAGCGAACGGACGCGTCTCCTTTTACACCTGGTGGACTTGGCGGCGGAGGATGAAGATCCCTTGGCCATCTGGGAACTGGTCAATGGGGAACTGGCCGCCTACAGCAGTGGACTGGCGGATAAGCCCCAGATCGTTGTGGGCACCAAAAAAGAACTCCCCCGCGCCCGGGATAATTGGCCTACTTTTCAGCAGGCGCTTATGGAAAAAGGTTATGAAGTGTATGCGGTTTCTGCTGTTACCGGGGAAGGGGTCAAGGAGTTGCTCTACCGGGTGGCCGCCTGTTTAAAGGAATTACCGGTCCCTAAAGCCGAAGTGCCGGTGGTGGACGCGGGCGACGCAGACCCCGCTTTAACAGGAGACGGGGGTTTCCGGGTTATAAAAGAAGAGGACGGGGTCTTTCGTTTAGAAGGCGAGCAGTTGCTGAAGAGGATTGCCCGTTATGATTTAAATCAAGATGAAGCCGTTTTCCGGCTACAGAAATATTTGCGCCGCCGGGGAGTGGATGAAGCCCTGAAAAAAGCGGGAGTAAAGGAAGGTGATCTGGTCCGGGCAGGTGAGGTCGAATTTATCTATTGCGGTGAAAACAGATGATTTTCGCTTTTTGGCCTTTCTTTTTTTATTCTTG
>DUNX01000053.1 GCA_012839115.1 Bacillota bacterium | reverse complement strand
GACTTCCCGCAACGCCTGGAGAAACCGGGCGTTTTCTTCTTCCGTCCCCACCGTAACCCGGAAATGCCGGGGCAGGCCAAAGATCTCTGCCGGGCGGATAATAACCCCCTTCTGCAAGAGACGCGGATAAAGCTCCCGGCAGGGATAGGGCGTGGCAAAGAGGATAAAATTCGCGGCACTGGGGAGGTATTCCAGGCCCATTTCCGCCAAGCCCCTGTTAATTTGCTTCATCCCTTCCCGCACCATTATCCGGCTCTTCTCCAGAAACTCCTCATCACCCAGAGCGGCCCTGGCCGCAATCTGGGCCATCAGGTTGACATTGAACGGTTCCCGCACGCGGTTGATATAGGCCACCAGTTCCGGCCGGCCCACGCCATACCCTACCCGCAGGCCGGCCAGGCCGTAAATCTTGGAGAAAGTCCTGAGGACCAGCAGTTTCTTCCCGCTCTCTAAGTAGTCCAGGCCGTCGGGGTAATCCGGATCCTCCACATACTCCCGGTAGGCCTGGTCAACAACGATTAAAACGCTGTCGGGGATCCGCTCAAGAAACTTCTCCCATTCCGCCCTGGTCTTCATCCCGCCGGTCGGGTTGTTGGGGTTGCAAACAAAAACCGCCTTTGTTTTCCGGGTCACCGCCGCCGCCATCAACTCAAGATCATGTTCCAGGCCTTCTGCGGCTTTAACCTCCACCAAACTGGCGCCCATCAGGCGGGCGGCATAGGCATACTCCCCAAAGGTTGGCGTGGCCACCACCACTTCATCACCGGGATGGAAGAAGGCCTCCGCCAGCAGTTTGATCACTTCGTCCGAACCGTTCCCGATGACCAGTTGTTCAGGGGAAACGCCCAAATGCTTGCTGAGGTCTTCCTTCAATTGCACGCAGCCCCCGTCCGGGTAGATATGCATCCCAGCCGCTGCTGCCTGCATCGCTCTAATCGCGCTGGGTGCAGGCCCCAACGGGTTTTCGTTGGAGGCCAGCTTGATGACGTTAGTAATCCCCAGTTCCTTCTCAACTTCTTCAATGGGTTTCCCCGGGACATAGGGTTTGATCGCCAAAATCTCCTCGCGGATTAATTCCCCATACTTCACTGTTATCTTTTTCACCTCCTAACCCGTAAGTCCTACTCCTCTCCCACCATCTCGCCGCGCTTCCATACTCCCTCTTCCCAAATCACCTCCACCGCGTCACCGTTGCCGGGCGCCGGGCGGTCCCACTGCAGACAAGAGACGAAAAAAGCCCGCAAGAACGCGCCGTGGGATACGACCACTACCCGGTGGCCGGAGAAGATCGCCGCCAAGGTGTTGAGGGCGGTTTTTGCCCTTTCCGCCAACGCGGGGAGGGGTTCCACCCCCGGCAGGTCCAGATCTTTCTCGGGGAACCAGTCCGGAAAGGTCGCCCGGATCTCTTCTGTGGTCAATCCTTCAAGAAGCCCAAAATCCCTCTCCCGCAGGCTGCTGTAGAGTAATACCGGCAGTTGTAACCGCCTGCCAATAATCTCTGCGGTCTCTTTTGCCCGGAGCAGATCACTGGCCACCACCGCCTCCCACCGGCTGTTGCGCAAAAAAGCCGCGACCGCCGTCGCCTGCTCCCGCCCTTTCTCTGTTAAGGGGAGGTCATGCCGTCCCTGGCATTTGCTTTCCAAATTCCACGCGGTGCAACCATGGCGGACCAGGCAAAAATCAGTCCGTTTCCCGGACCCGGTCGGGGCGGAGAACCTTCGCCCCGTGCAGGTAAACATGGTTTATCTCCTCCAGTGGGCAATCGGCGTAGACGTGGAGCAAGACACGGATACAGAACCGCGGTGCGCCGGGCACCTCCTCTTCCACTGCGCCCAAGGCCGCTACCCAGCCGAGCCCCTGCCGGCGCAGGGCTTCGGCAGGGAAGGCCTGGGTCAGGTCGGGAGTGACGGTGAAAATCGCACTGACAATCGCCGACGGTTGGAAGTTGTTCCGGGCAAAAATCTCCGTTAAAAGTTCACCGGTGGCGGAAAGGATCGCCTCCCGCTCGTTGGCTGCTGCCGTCGTCGCCCCGCGGACCCCGATCAACCTCATCATCCCGCCCCTTTCAGGCAATGGCCCGGTGCCCCATGCCCACCGCCACCTCGTCCAGGTGCAAAAGGCCGATCCCGCAGAAAACCGCAACGCTGACGTGCTCGCCACGGCGGGCCAGGCCGATCTTACCACCGATACTCAAGCCCAGGGCTTTCGGGAGGATCTGAAGAAACGCCTCGTGGGTGGCGCCGGCCACCGCCCCTTCTTCGGAATGGCAGTCTCTGATTAAAAACTCCCGCTTGCCGGCAACCACCGCCCGCTCAATAATGGTCCGTACCGCATTGATGGCTTCACCGCCGTAGTCGACCGCCGCCGCGCGAATCCCTTCCTCTTTCAGTTTTTCCTTAAGGGCATTCTCTTCTTCCCTGGAGGCGGTCATTGCCATCTGCAAGGCCGCCCGGGCCACCTGTTTGCTGTTACTTTCCATTCCGGCACCCCCCTGTAAAAAAATAAAACGCTCCCCGGAGCGCTCTGTCGGTATCTTATGATTTCACCGCTCTACCATCCTACCGGGTCCAGCAATGCGCACTGTACAACGTCGTCCGGCTGCGCGCCAGATCGACAGGTTATACTTTATACTACAAAATAACACATATTTTTCTTTTTGACAAGACCCGGGCGGCTTTTTCCCCTTGCGAAAAATGGTATCCGGGTGGCCACCGGACCCAAATTACCCCTACGCTTGTTATTGTTTCCGGGGAGCCGTTACACCCAATTACTTCTGCACTTGCCAATTGTTTCAAGGAGGTTGAACCGGAATTACCCTACGTTTACAAAGGTATCACCGGCGGTTTCCTGGGGGGTGTTCTTTACAGATCCAGCGGGGCCGGCATTATCGCACGCGCGTGTAAATGCTTCATCTTGGACGCATCCGCATCCGTCCGGACCCGGGTGCGTCCTCCCAAGCAAACGGCGGATCACCGGCAGCATCCGGCGGGCCGCTTCTTCACCGGCGGTAATACAATCAGCGGCCCGGGAAAAATGAACGGTCCCCACATGCCCGACACGGGGGGTAATTACCAGATCGGCCTGGGCCACCTGAACCTCCTTGAGGCGGGCGCCCATAATCTCCGCGGTTTTCATTAAGACCTCAAAAATATTCCCCGGGGGCAAAGGGGTGAGATCATAAGAAACGTTGACTGCAATTACCAGATCCGCTCCCATCTGCCGGGCGATTCCCGCCGGGACGCCAGCGACCACACCCCCGTCAACCAGCAGGTAATTCCCGTGCTTGACCGGGATAAAAACCCCGGGAATGGAGATGGTGGCCCGGATTGCCGGCTCGAGGCTGCCCTCTTTAAAGACGACTTCCGTACCGGTCAAGAGATCGGTGGCCACCACCCAAACCGGAGGGTTGAGTTCCTCCAGTTTCTTTTTCTTTGTTAAGAGACGCAAAACGGCCATGATCTTTTCCCCGTTAATCAGCCCCAACCTGGGAAAACGGAAATCCCAGAGCTGCTCCCAGGACAAAGCAGTAGCCACCCGGGAAAGATAATCCAGCTTGCCTCCGGCGGCATAGGCAGCGGCCACCACCGCCCCCATGCTCGTACCGACCAAACCGCTGATGGGGATTTTTTCTTCTTCCAAAACCCGCAGGACGCCTAAATGCGCCAAGCCCCGGGCGCCCCCGCCCCCTAAAGCCCAAACGACACGTGGTGATTGCGGCACAACCATACCTCCAAACATGCATGAGAAACCAGAATTTTTACGCGCAAACCGCAGTTTATTATATGCTCCCGGGGTACGGTGTGACATTATTGGGCCCTCGCCAACGCAACCACTTCTTCAATCCTTCGCACCGGGATAACCTCGGGTTCCCGCGTTTCGGCAAAGACCTCCTGCCAGTTTTCGGCTGGAATCAACACCTTCTCCACCCCGGCTTCCCGGGCCGCCTCAATCTTGGCCAAGACCCCCCCTACCGGCATGACATGCCCCAAAATGGAGACTTCGCCGGTCATTGCCACCCGGTTGTCCACCGGTTCTTCGGTAATGGCGGAATAGATCGCGGTCACCAGCGTCACGCCGGCCGACGGACCGTCCAGCGGCACGCCGCCGGGGAAATTGATATGTAGGTCGTAATCGCCGCATTCAATATGAAAATGCTTTCTCAGGACCGTCAGAACACTTTCCAGCGACCCCCGGGCCATACTTTTTCGCCGCACCGTACGCCCGTACTCGCCCATCTCTTCCTCTTCAATCATACCCGTGGCAATAACCCGGCCTTTGCCCTCCCCCACGAAAATTGCGGCCACTTCCACCTCGACCAGCGCCCCGGTGCTGGGCCCGTAGACCGCCAGCCCGTTGGCATACCCCACCTGCGGCTGCGGCGGTACCTTCTTCTCCAGCCGCGGGCTGTACTGCCCGCTGTTCACCACCCATTCGATCACCTTTTTCGATATTGCCCTTTTCCCGTTGGTAAAGGCAATCCCGGCGGCGATCTGGAGCATATTGACGGCATCACGGCCGTTGGCCGCATATTTCACCAGTACCTCCATACCGCCTTCTTCCATGGTAAAACCGATCTTTTCTAACGTGTTGGCGGCGATGGTCTGTATTTCCCCGGTGGAAAGCGGCCGGAAAAAAATCTCCACGCAGCGGGAACGGATCGCCGGCGGGATCTCCCCCGGCAGCCGGGTGGTCGCCCCCACCAAGCGGAAATCAGCAGGCAAACCCCGTTGGAAGATCTCGTGGATATGCCCGGGGATGTTACTGTCTTCCGAGTTGTAATAGGCGCTTTCCAGAAAGACCTTCCGGTCTTCCAAGACTTTCAGGAGTTTATTCATTTGCACCGGATGGAGTTCACCGATCTCGTCAATAAAGAGGATCCCCCCGTGGGCTTTGGTGACCGCCCCCGGCTTGGGCTGGGGGATTCCGGCCATGCCCAAAGGCCCGGCCCCCTGGTAGATGGGGTCATGGACCGAACCGATCAGCGGATCGGCAATCCCCCGGTCGTCAAAACGGGCGGTGGTGGCATCCAACTCCACAAACCGTGCTTCCGGAGAAAAAGGGGAGAGGGAGTTTTTCTTGGCTTCCTCCAGGACCACACGGGCAGCTGCAGTCTTCCCGACCCCGGGCGGGCCATAGACCAGAACATGCTGGGGATTGGGCCCGCAAAGGGCGGCGCGTAAAGCCTTCAAGCCATCCTCCTGCCCAATAATTTCTGCAAAACTCACCGGACGGGTCTTCTCCGCCAGCGGTTCGGTAAGGGAGATACTGCGCAGGCGCTGCAGGCGTTCCATCTCTTTTTTGCTTTCTCTTTCCACTGCCGTCTTATTACTCTGCTGGCTCCGGAGTAAGTTCCAGAAATACATCCCAATAACCACGGCAAAAAAAAGGTTAATCAAACCAAGGATATTAGTGGCAAAATCCATTCCTCCGCCCCTCCTTTCTTCCGGTATATTATCCCTCAAACCCCTGCCGCCTATCCGTTACACGGCCGGTATTGCGCGGCAAAACAAAGAACCCGCATCTGCGGGTTCTTTGTTCGCAAAGATTCCGGTTAACTGATTTCAACCAATTTCTTAAGCCGTTTCTTCCTTCTTTTTCTTTCTCGGCTCCGAACTGGTGGTAAGAAGGGGCGCTTTATGCTCCTCAACCATTTCCTTGGTAACCACGCATTTTTTAATGTCGGTCCGGGACGGGACCTCATACATCAATTCCAGCAAGAGGGTTTCAATAATCGCCCGTAGCCCGCGCGCACCGGTATTGCGTAAAATGGCAAGTTTGGCGATAGCCCGCAGGGCGTCGGTGGTAAATTCCATCTCCACTCCGTCAAGCTCCATAATTTTCCGGTACTGCTTCACCAGGGCATTCTTGGGTTCGGTCAAGATCCGGATGAGTGCGTCTTCATCCAGGGCATCCAAAGCCACCACCACCGGCAGCCTGCCGATAAACTCCGGAATCAACCCGTATTTCAATAGATCTTCCGGCATGACCTGCCGCAGGACCTCACCGATGGACTTACCCAGCCGCGGTTCGATATCCGCGCCAAAACCAATGGCCTTCTTCCCCACCCGCTTCTCGATGATCTTTTCCAGGCCGTCAAAAGCGCCGCCGCAGATAAACAGGATGTTGGTGGTATCCAACTGAATAAACTCCTGGTGCGGATGTTTCCGCCCGCCCTGGGGCGGTACCGAGGCCACGGTTCCTTCGAGAATTTTGAGTAAAGCCTGTTGGACCCCTTCCCCGGAGACATCCCGGGTGATCGAGGGGTTCTCCGATTTGCGGGCAATTTTGTCGACTTCGTCAATATAGACGATCCCCTTTTCCGCCTTTTCCACATCATAATCGGCGGCCTGGATTAGCTTGAGGAGTATATTCTCAACATCCTCACCGACATAACCGGCCTCCGTCAACGAGGTGGCATCGGCAATGGCAAAGGGGACATTGAGGATCTTGGCCAGTGTTTGTGCGAGCAAAGTCTTCCCGCATCCGGTCGGCCCCAGAAGCAGGATATTGCTCTTTTGGAGTTCCACATCGTCAAAGTGCTCCTCGGATTTTATCCGCTTATAGTGGTTATAAACCGCCACCGACAGGGTCTTCTTGGCCTCCTCCTGCCCGATGACATACTGGTCCAAGATTGCCTTGATCTCCTTGGGCTTGGGAAGATTCCCCATATCCAGGGAAACCTCGTCGTTCAGCTCCTCGTCAATTATCTCGTTGCAGAGTTCAATACATTCATCACAGATATAGACACCGGGACCGGCGATTAACTTTTTCACCTGTTCCTGGGCTTTCCCACAAAAAGAGCACTTCAATTGCCCTTTTTCATCGCCGAACTTAAACATCCCTCACCACCTCTTTCTCGAAGGATTGAACTCCCAAGGTTCTCCCTTTCGTACCAACTGTTTGCCACTCCCAAGCCGGGCGTCTTCACTGCTGGCGGCTGCATTAACCGCCGCATTTATACCCGCTTATAAAAGATCTCATCAATAAGTCCGTATTTCTTGGCTTCCTCCGCATTCATCCAGAAGTTTCTATCCACATCCCTGCTGATTCTCTCCAAAGGCTGGCCGGTATGCTTGGCAAGGAGATTATTGGTGATCTCGCGCAAATTAATGATCTCTCTTGCCTGGATCTCGATATCCGTAGCCTGCCCCTCCGCTCCACCCAACGGCTGGTGGATCATTACCCTGGAATTGGGCAGGGCGTACCTTTTCCCTTTGCTTCCCGCCGCCAACAGCAGGGCGGCCATACTGGCGGCGACCCCCATGCAAATCGTCGCCACCTTTGGTTTAATATACTGGATGGTATCGTAAAGGGCCAGTCCGGAATAGACTAACCCGCCGGGGCTGTTTATATAGATAGAAATATCTTTCTCCGGATCTTCACTCTCCAAAAAAAGTAACTGGGCAATGACCAGGTTGGCCACGGCGTCGTTAATTGGCCCGCCGATGAAAATTATCCGGTCCTTTAACAACCGGGAAAAAATATCATAAGCCCTTTCCCCACGATTGGTCTGTTCCACTACGATTGGGACGAGATTCATTTTTCCACCGCCTCTCCATTTTCTTCCGGTAAGACCGGTTCTGCCTTCTCAGTGAGAAAACGGACCGTCTTCTCTTTCAAAAGATTGGTCCTGATCCCGTCGGTCAGGAGTTCTTCTTGCCTTTGCCGGTCGCGTTTTGCTACTTTTTCCAAATGGGGCTGGAAGAACTCTTTCCGCTTATTAATTTCTTCTTCCGTAACTGCAATTCCTTCCTTATCGGCGATAGAAAAGAGCACCAACTCGGTTTTGATTCTTTTCTCCGCCGTTGGCCGCAGTTCTTTTGCAAACTCATCCTTGCTCTTTTTTGCTTCCTCAAGATACTGCTCTAATTTTATCCCCCGGTGGGCAAGATCATGCTCAAATTCGTGCAACAGATGATCCAATTCCCGTTGGAGCAAAGTTTCGCTCACCGCGACTTCGCTTCCGGCAACCACCTTTTCAACCACGACGCGTTGAAACTCTCTCTCTGCGGCAAGCTCTGCCTGGTTTTGTAGTCCTTTCCGGACAATCTCCCGCAATTCGGCAACATTCTCCCCCAGCCCGAGGCTTTTGGCAAACTCATCGTCCACCGCCGGAAGCTCCCGGACCTTAATTTCCTGGAGCTTAACCTTGAAGACGCCTTTTTTCCCGGCCAGATCCGGCCGGGAATCCTTCGGAAAATTCACCTTGATTTCTTTCTCTTCACCCACCCGCATCTCCGGAAGTTCCTTTTCGAACTCCGGGAAGAACCGGCCGGCGCCGATTTCCATCATAAACCCCTGGGCCGCCCCGCCGGGGAAAGGCTCCCCATCTACATAACCGTCAAAATCAACAACCACAAAATCCCCTTTTTCCGGCTGCTCTTTCTCAACGGTCACCAATTCTGCGTATTGCTGCTGCAGGTGCTGGATTTCTTCCTCCAACTGCTCATCGGTGATGTTGACGGGTGCTTTTTTCACCTGCAAACCCTTATACTCCCCCAATTTCACTTCAGGTAGTACTTCGACTTTAGCCTTGAAAACAAATTCTTTCTCTTCCTCCAGTTTTTCCTCGATCTCCAGTTCGGGTTCGGCGACAGGATGAAGTTTATGCTCATGCAAGGCATGGAGATAGCCCCTGGAGACCAACTCTTCCATTGCTTCCTGGTAAAGAAAGTCTCTCCCCACCCGCTGCTCTATAATATGCCGTGGAATCCGCCCCGGACGAAAACCGGGGAGCGAGAGTTTATTCCCTATCTCCCTGCAGGCTGTGGCCACGGCAGCCTCGACATCCTGGGGGCTGGCAACAACTTCCAAGTAAACTTGGTTATTCTCTAGTTTGGTCAGGTTGGACTCCATCTATACTCCTCCCCTTGTCGCTACAATATATGAGATTCTTCTGCGGCTATTGCCCGCCGGACGGCAGGTTGTTGCCGGGGAATGAGGGGCCGATAAAACCTCACGTCTTATCGGCCCGTAAAGAAAAATACTTCAAAGAAAATCTCGTTTAATTTTACCCTTAATAATCTATAGTGTCAAGCAAAGACGCAAACTTTTACCACACTGATAAAAAACAGGCCCCTCATCATAAAAAGGACCTTCCCGGTATTTTTTTTGATTGGTGCGAGAGAGGGGACTTGAACCCCTACGGTTGCCCACCAGATCCTAAATCTGGCGCGTCTGCCGTTCCGCCACTCTCGCATTTTTTCTACGTTTATTATACCCTAACCATACTCGATCGTCAACGGCCAAATTCTAAAAATTACCAGTTAGCTCCCGCGTATGAATCCTCTTATTCCCGCCGGCAACCACCTTTAACCCCCTGGGTTTCCAGGGCAGAAGGAAGAAACGGCGAAGTTAAAAAATTCTTTAATTTTCTTTTAACGCCGTTTCCGCCTGGAGAAATACTCCTCCACCTCCGCAATGGTCCTGGTATTAAAGACGTCTTCCCGTTCCAGCCAGCCCTTGCGGGCTACCGGCAGGTGGCTCCTGGCCAGTTCCAACTCATGCGGACTGTGGGCGTCCGGGTTGACCGAGACCAAGACCCCCATCTCCTTGGCCCGGCGGATCCAGGTCCAATCCAAATCCAGGCGGTAGGGGTTGGCGTTAAATTCAATAATAACCCCCTTCTCCGCCGCCTTTGCCAGCACCGCTTCCAGATCCACCTCATACGCGGGTCTTTCCAAAAGGAGCCGGCCGGTCGGATGCCCGAGCATGGTCAGGTACGGGTTCTCCATGGCCGTGAGGATCCGTTTGGTCATGGCGGTCCTGTCCAGGCTGAAATGGGAGTGAACCGACCCGACAACAAAATCCAACTTGCCCAGCACTTCGGGGTTGTAATCCAATTCTCCTGAAGGAAGGATCTCCGCCTCAATCCCTTTGAAGATCGTGAAACCCACTCCCCGCTCTTGGTATTCCCGGTTCAAACCGTCGATCTCCCGGCCTTGCGCGGCCAGTTCCTCTTCACTTAAACCGCCGGCATAGACAGCGCCCTGGCTGTGGTCGGCCATACCAAGGTATTGGTAACCGGCGGCTAGAGCCGCCTCCGCCATCTGGGCCAAAGGCGTACCGCCATCGCTGTAGTTGCTGTGGACATGAAAGACACCGCGGATCTCTTCAGTAGCGACCAGGTCCGGCAGTTCCTTCCCGGCGGCAGCCTCGATCTCGCCCAGGTTTTCCCGGAGTTCCGGCGGTATCCACAAAAGCCCCAGTTGCCGGTAGATCTCCTCTTCATCCCTGCAGGACAACTGTTCTTCCCCGCGGAACAACCCGTACTCATTAACTTTGTACCCCAGCCCTTTGGCCAGCCGGCGCAGGGCTGTATTATGCTCTTTGCTGCCGGTGAAATGCAAGAGGGCGGAGGAAAACTCCTCCTCGCCTACGACCCGCAGGTCCACGGCAAGCCCGCTTCGTAACAGCACCGAGGCTTTGGTCTCACCGCTCGCGGTCACCCTCTCCACCTGGGGCAGGTTGGTAAAGAACGCCATCACCCCGCGGGGGTCACCACTAGCGGCGACCAGATCGGCATCCTTCACCACCGGTTTGTACCGGCGCAGGCTGCCGGCGACCTCCACCCGGGAGACCGCCGGGTGACGGGCTAATTCTCCCTGTAATTCCAGGGCGGCAGCGATTGCTTCCACCCATAAAAAATGGCCCCGCTGGTCTTTAACAAACCTTATGCCTGCGCAGATCTTCTCCTGGGTCCGCAGACCGAACCCGGGAAGGGTCGCCAACCGGCCCCCGGCGCAGGCCTCCTCCAACTCTTCCAGGTTGGTAATATTCAATGCCGCAAAAAGCTGGTTGATTTTTTTCGGTCCCAGGCCCGGGATGCGGAGAAGTTCAAAGAGCCCCGGTGGTGTGGTACTTTT
>DUNX01000052.1 GCA_012839115.1 Bacillota bacterium | reverse complement strand
TGGGTGCTCATTTTAAAATATGACGGACTGTTGTCATATTCAATATGGTACGATTATACAAAAAACGCAACGGGGGGATTAAAATGCCTGGAGAAATTCTTGCCAGATGCGGATGCCGGTGTGATTTGAGGGTGCTGGCAATGGATTTTTCCATTTTTCTGCTAGACTTCTATCTTGCCATTTGCTCTATTTCTATTTTGCCATAAACAGAATAGAATACTTAAAATACAAAAAACCAATAATGCCAGCCATTTTTTCATCTTGCTCACACCTCTTTCAGAATAGTTAATTAGTTGACGAATCACTAAATGATATATGTACTGTAAATGTCGGTAGTTAATGGGGAAAATATAACAGTTTTTTTATTTATACAGTAAATGGTTGAGTTTTACAAGATGAAAAGACTGGTATAAACTATAGAAAAAGATAATTAATGGAGAAAACCCAAAAAGAACTGAGAGAAAGAGATCGCATCTGTACCATAATGGCAAGAAGAATGATAGTTGGGATTATTATGTTCTTGCTAAAAAGAAGAGCTAGAAATGGTTTTTGATGTGGAGGCATAATTCGTATCCTACCCCATTGTAAATGGGGTTTTTTCTTTTTTAGTGCATGTAGGCACGACAGTACTTTAAGGATAAGGATATATACGGCGCACTTGAAATACGAGGAGATTCCAGAGATATATTGAATAGTTTAAGGGGGAGCCAGTTGTCAGCGGATTATTCGTGGGCGTGCGCCCGCCTGAAAGAAGACATGGTGGAAGTGGGCAGGCGAAAAGGGACTGTCATGGGGAGATCAGTTGGTACAAATCTGGAACCGCGAAACGTGATAAAGAAGGAGTGAAAAAATACCTGGATGTGGGGAAAAACATGAGGGAGGTAAATTGAGTGGGGGAACAAAATGAGCCATGGAAGATTGATGAACTCATAGCGGAAGGGTATGATTTTCTAGAAGAACAAAAGATAACAAAAGCATGTTTTATATGGGAAAAGGTATGGGAAGAAATAAAAAAAGTGCTTACCCCGGAGATCCGATCTGTAACAGAATTGGGTTATTCTCTGGGAGACGCTGGAAACGTGGAAAACTGGTGTCAGGATTATGAAATGGAGTTGGAAAATGCCGGTGTTGAAGATTTGTCTTTTTTCAAAAAGCGAATAACATATTGCCGGGAGTTTGTCAAATTATTACCGGAATCGGATCCATTGATAATTGAAAACATGAAAAGAGCGGAGGCGGAATCCTTATTTGCCTTAGGAAAGATCGATGAAGGAGAAAAAGCCTTTGCCGTCCTTATAAAAGAATACCCCAATTCTGCCTTTGTTTATATTGGTTGGGCCGATTTGTACTGGTTGTTTCGAATTAATGATAAAACTCCTTGTGATTATGAGAAAGCCGAAAAAATATACCGCAAAGCGCTCGAGAGCAATGTTGACTACAGGGAAGAAGTCATAGAAAGATTGAAAGAACTAGAAAAGGAAAAAGAAAAAGCGAGCCGTTGCAAGTCAGGTAATTGACATGCGAAGCCCGGCAAGACCGGGAGTATATTAATAGGCGGTACCGGTTCATATAAGCCATATGCGTATCCATGCCATCTATTGTGCAACTTCTCAACAAGTTGAGTTGATATCTATCCCAATTATTTAGGCAAATATAATAATAACATATAATAATCACCATGATTTAATAAGTAATCAAGAAGTAATTAAGGCGATACGGGAGAATAATATCCTCAACAAATACAGGGGGGCTGGCGATGAATCAGAAGATCCTTTTCAACGACGGCTGGGAATTTGCCAAAAGCGGCCTGGGGGTTTCCAGCCCGGAGGGGTTGGCGTTTGCACCGGTGGATCTGCCCCATGACTGGCTGATCTATGACACCTTGAACCTGTATGAAAATAGCACCGGTTGGTACAGGAAACGGTTTGTTGCCCCCAAGGCCCGCCAGGTCCTCCTTTGTTTTGATGGGGTTTATATGGATTCCACGGTCTATCTTAACCAACAGTTGGTTGGGGAATGGAAATACGGTTATTCCTCCTTTGAGCATGAGATCACCGGGGCCCTTAGGGAGGGGGAAAATGAAATCCTGGTAAAAGTGGTCCACCAGTCGCCCAACAGCCGGTGGTATTCGGGGGCCGGCATCTACCGTAATGTCTGGCTGAAAATAAGAGGGGAGAATTATATCGAAACCCACGGGGTCTATATCTCCACCCGCAAGGAAGAGGAGGGGAAGAACCGCTGGGTGGTGGAAGTCGACACGGACCCGCGCCTCTGTGAAGAGGGGGAATTGGTTCACCGCCTCCTGGACGGCGACCGGGAGATCGCCGTGACGGGGAGTGTTGTGACGGGGAAAGATACCGGCCGGTCCAACCGGCAGCGGCTTTTTGTGGAGGACCCCGGTTTGTGGAGCCCGGAGAACCCCAGGCTTTATGAACTCGTCACCGAGTTATACATAGTTACCCGGGACGAAGCAGGGAACCGCCGGCGGCAAAAGGTTGAGACCCTCTCCCACCGCATTGGCTTCAAGGAGGCGGTTTTCCACCCGGACCAGGGCTTGTTTTTGAACGGGAAGAAGATAAAGCTACAGGGGACCTGTGAACACCATGACCTGGGGGCCTTGGGGGCCGCCTTTAATAAAACCGCCATGCGCAGGAGGTTTCGATTACTGAAGGAGATGGGGGTGAACGCGGTCCGGACCGCCCACAACATGCCGGCCCCGGAGTTCATGGACCTCGCCGATGAAATGGGGCTACTGGTGGTCGCGGAGGCCTTTGATATGTGGGAACGCCCCAAGACCCCGTATGATTACGCCCGGTTTTTTAAGGAGTGGGCCCACAAGGACGTAAAAAGCTGGGTGATGCGGGACCGGAACCACCCCAGCCTCCTGATGTGGAGTATCGGCAATGAGATCCACGATACCCACGCGGATGCCAGGGGGCAGGAGATAACAAGGATGCTGGTGGAATATGTCCGCAAATATGATCCCAAGGGCAACGCCAAGATTACCATCGGCTCCAATTATATGCCGTGGGAGAATGCGCAAAAATGCGCGGAACATGTGGAAGTCGCCGGCTATAATTACGGGGAGAAGTATTACCGGGAGCACCACGCCAAGTACCCGCATTGGGTGATTTACGGCAGTGAGACCGGTTCGGTCGTGCAGAGCAGGGGGGTTTACCATTTTCCCTTTGAAAAACCCCTGCTGACCGATGATGATGAACAGTGCTCCGCTTTGGGGAACAGTTCCGTCAGTTGGGGCGCCAGGTCGCCGGAGGCCTGTATCATCACGGAACGGGATACCCCCTTCTCCCTTGGCCAGTTCATCTGGACCGGTATTGACTATATCGGGGAACCCACGCCCTACCATACCAAGAACTCCTACTTCGGCCAGGTGGATACGGCCACTTTTAAAAAGGACTCCTATTATATCTACCAGGCGGGCTGGACCGATTATAAAACCAACCCCATGGTTCATATCTTTCCCTACTGGGATTTCAACCCCGGGCAGATGATTGACGTACGGGTCTGTTCCAATGCGCCCCGGATCGAACTGCAGCATAACGGGGTCACAATTGGTACTTTTGATATTGACCATAAGCACGGTGACCAGCTGGTGGGCTGGTGGAAGATCCCGTATAAAGAAGGGGAACTCAAGGCCATCGCCTATGATGAGCACGGCCGGGTCATCGCCACCGCTGTGCGCCGGTCTTTCAAAGACCCGGCAAGGATCCGCCTGCAAGCCGATAAAAAGCAGGTTTACGCCGACGGTACGGATCTGATCTTCGTGGAGATCACCATGGAGGATGAAGGCGGCAACCCGGTGGAGAACGCCAGCAACCGGGTGCGGGTTGAGGTTACGGGGGCCGGCCGCTTAATTGGCCTGGATAATGGGGACAGCACCGATTATGACCAGTACAAGGGGGTAAGCAGGCGGCTCTTTAACGGCAAGTTGATGGCGATTATTGGCGCGACCCTTGAGCCGGGGAAGATCCGGATTGAGGTCTCTTCCAAAGGCCTGCCCAGTGTGGAGGAGGAATATGAAGCCCTGCCGGCAACAGGGAAGGATCTCACCGGCATCTCCACGCAGATGGGGAATAAAGAGGTCCCCTGTGTTTTGGGGCACAGGGAGGAGATCCCTCTGCGCAAGATTGAACTCATCTGCGACGGCGACCGGGTATTGACCAAATCCAACAGGGAGGTTCTGGTCCGGGCGAAACTATACCCGGAGAACGCCTCTTACCAAGAGGTGGAATGGAGAGTCGTAAATGACCGCGGGATTGAGTCGCCCCTGGCCAAAGTGGAAGCCAATGGCCTTGAAGCAAAGGTGACCGCTTTGGGGGGCGGCGCCTTTCGCCTTCGTTGTATGAGCAAGAACGGATCGAACAAGATCCGCCTCATCTCACAGTTGGAATTTGCCGGCGAGGGCCTTGGCATGGTCCACAAGAACCCTTATGAGTTTATCTCCGCAGGGCTTTACGATTATAGCAAAGGGGAAGTGGGGAACGGTAATGAGAAGGGGGTGGCCACCGGCCGTGATGGTGAGACGCAAGTGGGTTTCAGGAACCTTGATTTTGGCCCGGTGGGCTCCGATACGATCACCATCCCCATCTTCACCCTATCCAATGAACCGTATTCCCTGCAGATCTGGGAAGGGATGCCGGGCGAAGAGGGCAGCTCTTTACTGGCGGATGTAATCTACCAGAAGGAGTCCAAGTACAATCATTATCAGGCCGAGACATACCTGTTGCCAAAACGTCTGCGTGGCCTTACTTCGCTCTGTTTTGTCACGCGTCAGAAGATGCATATCAAGGGGTTTTCTTTTGCCAAACCGGAGCGGGCCTTCATGCAAATCGCCGCCGGTGACGCCGACCAGATCTACGGCGATAGTTATCAGGTCAAGGGCAAGGCGGTTGAAGGCATCGGCAATAATGTTACTCTGGAGTTT
>DUNX01000051.1 GCA_012839115.1 Bacillota bacterium | reverse complement strand
CTGCAAACTGGTCAACCTCTTCAAACCAAGCGTATTTGATGTAGCCGCGGCCCAGATTGATAGACTTCATTTTGAGCGGGTTGTCCGCTGCTTTAAAAACTATCTTCTGCCCGGTTGGAATGTAGATTATCTGCATCGGCGCAACCTGAAATTTGAAATAATTTCCCAGACCCATTTTGGCTATAGTCCACTCAAACTGGCCGTAGACCGTGTCCCGCAGTTCATTCTGGTATCTTCTGGTAACGACAGCGTTTGCTTCTGAGTCTTTCAGCAGGCCAAGTATAATTTGTATGCTGACAAAGGTTGATTTAGTCGAACCTCTGCCGCCTTTAAGCCATATCTCGTCGAATTTTTCCGCTTTCAGTTCTTTGTGCAGCCGGCGAAACGAAGGAGCAATAAGCCCGGATAACCTAATCTCCGTCATCTATATCATCCACTATCTTTATACCGATTTCTCCGCTATGTTCTATGTCCAGCCTTTTACGGCCCCACCTTTCAGGATAGCGTCTTTCTAGGAAAGTCGCTATTGCCTGCCAGTTATCTGGCATATGCTTTTGCCACATAGCCACCATCCGGACCTCTGCTTCGTGTTCTGCTTTTTTTATGGACTCCATAAACTCCCGATATTTCCCGGATTTAGCTTCTTCGCCTTTGACCATCCACGTCCGGAAAGTAGAGTACCCTATGCCTGCGTAACCGCAAGCAGCCTCATAATAGTTTCCGGCCCTGATTGCTTCTGTTAATCTCTTTATAACCTCAGGTGTTAACTTTGACGGCCTGCCCATTTTAATCACCTGCTTTCATTTTTTCGAGCTTATGTATATATTTTAGATTCAACGCAAACTGTGCGCTGTAATCTGCATCCTTCATGTACCTTGCTCCTCTGTGCGCGTTTACGAACATGTCCCGTTTACTCATTTTTCTGTCGAGTATCTTTTGTAGTCCTTTTCTGGCTCCTTCCACATCTCCGGCAAGAGCCTGTCCACGCAGAGTTTTGAGTTGCTGCTTGTTGATAAGGTGTCTGTAGCCTTTCAATTGTTCCAAGAATGCTTTCATTATCACATCACCATCCTCACTGGCTTACCAACGCTCTTGGCATATTTCGCTTCTCTTCTGCATCCCTCGCTGTCCCCATATATCCAAACCTCATCGCATATGTCAATAAGCCTGTAACACACCTGGAGTATTTCTTCTCTGTTATCGTCATTCTCCATAAAACTAAATAAATGTAGGGGGCTTATTGGGAGAATATCGTCCTTTTTCGCTAATTCCCTGCAGATAGTGTCTGCCAGATTTTTGTTCCCCTTCGGGTCGTCTTTGTAGGGGTGAGATATAAATACCCTTTTCATTCAGCCAGCACCGCCTTCTGCCCGGTAAGATTTTCCCACCTTTTGATTATGACATCACAGTATATCGGGTCCAACTCCATCATGTAGCAGATACGGTTTAGCTGTTCGCATGCTATTAGTGTTGAACCAGAGCCGCCAAATAAATCAAGAACGATATCTCCGGCCTTACTACTATTCTCTATCGCCTTGGCACACAGAGACACAGGCTTCATTGTTGGATGTTCCCTGCTCGCCATCGGCCGGTCAATCTGCCATACCGTTGTTTGTTTGCGATCGCCATAGAACTTATGTGCCGCTCCTGGTTTCCAACCATAAAGTATCGGCTCATGCTGCCATTGATAGTCCTGTCGGCCCATCACAAAGTGCTGCTTGACCCATATAATACATTGTTTAAGATCCCAGCCCGCCTCCTTGAACGCTGCCCGGAAATTCAGGCCCTCTGAATCGGCATGGCATACATATATAGG
>DUNX01000142.1 GCA_012839115.1 Bacillota bacterium | reverse complement strand
TGATCCTCACCGTTGCCGGGACCTTAAGCCACAACCTCCCGGTTCCGAAGATCGCCGCCATCTCGGTGTACCCTATCCCCGTGGCAAAAGCGCCAACCGCCCCGTAGGTCGTGGTGTGCGAATCAGTCCCGAAGACGACATTTCCAGGGGTAACATACCGGAGTTCCGGCATCAGCTGGTGGCAGACGCCGTCCGCCCGGTGGACATTTTTTATGCCCTGCTCCGCCGCGAATTGGTCGGTTATTTTATGATGGCGGGAGTCTTCGGTAAAACTGGCAGGGACAAGGTGGTCATAGATAAAGACAATCTTGCCGGCATCCCAAACCTTTGCAAACCCCATCTCCTTAAACTTTTCGATCACAAACGGGGCAAATAAATCGTGAACCATGACCCGGTCAACATTCACGGTCAAAATCTCCCCCGGTTTGACCGGAGTCTTGCCCGTATTTTTCATTAACAGCTTTTCGGCCAATGTATAACCCACAGTAATCTCCCTTTCAATAGTAATTACTTGGCAAATAATCTACTTCGCATTCAGCCTTCTCATAAAAGGGACCAGTCCGCCCGCGACAACCATCTGCAGCAAATCATCGGGAACCGGCATTATCTCAAAGTGCTGATCCCCCAAGGAAATCCCGTTGGTTTCCAGGTCCACCGTAACCGTATCCCCTTCCTTAGCGACATCGGGCAACCCGGCGCTTTCCAAGAGTAACAGCCCGTTATTAAAGGCATTTCGATAAAAGATCCGCGCATATGACTTGGCAATGACGCAGCCAACGCCCAGCGCCGCCAAAATGGCAGGCGCCTGCTCCCTTGAAGAACCGCACCCGAAATTCTTACCTGCGACCAGGATGTCGCCGGGTTTGAGTAAACCCGGCAGTTCCGGGCGCAAAGGATGAAAAGCGAATTTTTTCATCTCCGCAATGGTTTGCAAGGCCAAGAACTGGGTCGGGATAATAATATCGGTATCAATATCGTCGCCTAATTTCCATACCTTGCCTTGAATCAGCTTATTCATGCTCCCACCCCCTCGGATCGGTTATCTTCCCGGTAAGCGCCGAAGCGGCAACCGTTGCGGCGGAAGCCAGGTAAACGTAGGAATCGGCATGACCCGCCCGGCCTTTGAAGTTTCTGGTTCCGGTTGAGATCAGGGTTTCACCCTCGCCGATCACTCCCTGGCAACCACCCCAGCAAACACTGCAGTTGGGGTTGAGGACCATGGCCCCGCTTGCCACGAAAATATCGACAAGCCCCTCCTTAAGCGCCTGTAGATATACTTCTTTCGAAGCCGGCGTCACCAGCAACCTGACCTGGGGATGGATCTTCCTTCCCTTAAGAATCCGGGCCGCAACCCGCAGCTCCTCGATGCGCCCGTTATTGCAAGAGCCGATGAATCCCTGATCGATCTTGACATCGCTGATCTCCGAAACCGGGCAACCATTATCGACAAAATGAGGCTTGGCCACCATTGGTTCCAGCATGGCAAGGTCATAATCATAGACCTTTTCATAAACGGCATCCTCGTCGCTCTTAAATAAATACATCTCCCTGCGGCCCCTGGCATTTATATAATCCACAACCTTCTCGTCCGGTTCGATAAGCCCGCTCTTGGCGCCGGCTTCCACTGCCATATTGCAAAGGACAATCCGGTCGTCAATCGTGAAATCCTTGATGGCCGGGCCGCCAAATTCCATAATCTTATAATTGGCCCCGTTGGCGCCAATATCTTTGATGATCTTCAAGATCAGGTCCCTGGCATAAACACCCTTTTTAAATTGCCCGTAGATATTGAATTTCAAGGTCTCCGGGACCATCAGCCAGATTTCTCCCGTATTCATCACCGCCGTGAAATCCGTTGAACCCACCCCGATTCCCAAAGCGCCGATTCCCCCGTAGGAGCAGGTATGCGAATCAGCGGCGACCACCAGCTGGCCCGGGGAAACGAACTCCTCAATCATAATCTGGTGACAGACACCCGCGCCCTCATAGAAGTTTACCCGGTGTTCCCGGGCAAAGTCGCGCATTTTCTTCTGAACCTCTGCGGTCTTGACACTCTCCGAAGGGACATTATGGTCGATAATGAAGACTACTCTTTCCGGGGCAAAAATCTTTCTTACCTGCAATTGCTTTTCGAAGATATCAATACTTATATGCGTCGTGGCGTCGTTGGTCATACACAAATCAACCCTGGCCGTAATGATTTCACCGGGTTTTACCGCCTCTTTCCCACTGGCCCTGGCCAGAATCTTTTCACCCATTGTCATTCCCATTGACCCTATCTCCCTTGCTTTTGATTTAAATATTCGATTAAGCCGTTGGCTTCTAAAATCTCCATCACATGCACGGGCAACTTGGTGGAGACGTATTCTTTTCCGGTTCTCGGCTCCCGGATGATCCCCCGCTTAACATCGATCTCCAAAAAATCCCCGGTTTCGGCAGAATCGTAAATCTCCTTACAAACCAGCACAGGCAGGCCGATATTAATCGCATTCCGGAAGAAAATCCGGGCAAAGGACTTGGCCACCACCGCGCTGATCCCGAGAGCCTTTAAAACCCTGGGGGCCTGCTCGCGTGAGGAGCCTGAGCCAAAATTCTCTCCCCCGAGAATAATGTCACCCGCGGAAACCTTGGCTGGAAACTCCTTGTCCAGCGGTTCAAAGGTATATTGTTTCATCTCGTCAATCGTGGGCAACAACAAATACTGGGAGGGAATGATTTGGTCGGTATCCACATCATTCCCGAATTTCCATACTTTACCTTTGATCATCTCCCGCACCTTCCTTTTTCTAAGATATTACGGCTTTAATAAAAATAAAGTATAACACTTCCCTTTTCTATTTGTTGCTTCAAGAATATGACGGTTAAGATTGGGGAAAATTAAATATAAATCCCAACAAGATGATTAAATTATCTCGGTTCATAACCGCCAAATCTATGCTTTTATACCCCACCCCAAAAGTCCAGTCACCAGCATACATGCCTAGTCTAATCCCTACACCATGTATTAATGATTCAATTCCCCACATTATGCTATTTTCTTATTATACCATGAATGAATTGTATTTTCTTACTAAAAATATCTCCGATAACGTGCGTCAGGTTTGCGAAGTTTGGAAGGCCCATGGAAGTACAAAAGGGCCCTGCCTTAGAAATTATCCTTCGCAATCACGATCGCCTCCAAATACCGTGTGCGGCAATGCTCGTGTTATATAATGCCAGTGGCTACTTCGATCCACTTTCAAAAGTTCAATTTCTTATACTGTTTAAGTATAATTAGATTCTTAAGTGTGATAATAGCTCTCCATTCAAATTTTGCGGTTTCTCCTGGAGGATCCCAACTAATATGCCATCCACCATCTTTATCCTGTTGGGATTTTAATGCCTCAAGATGTTGAATGATTATGTCTTCCTGAAATATCTTTTTACAGTATGATGTTGGTGATGGGACAAACTCTAATGGCGAAAGTCCATAGTTTTCGGAGTATGCGTCCATTCGTAAAAAATTTGCAGAAGCGAGATCGTTTGCTAGCTTATCGTAAAGTCTAGTGATTTGTTCTGTTTGTGGCAGACTCTCAAGGAGACAAAATGTAGTTAGAATCGTATGCGCATCATCATATCTATTAGTCGAGACGAAATCTAAACAAGCCTCAGTTGCTTTATCAAGCCAAGGATGTTTTATCCCCTGCCAATTGAGTAAACCAACCAGTCCGGTCAAACGTTCCATTGAAGGTTCTGTTGAGAGTGGGTTGTTCCAATGGCTGGCACGTGGATATTCCCCAGAATCCATATGTATTGTTGAAATCCCCTTATTTAGATCAGCATGCTTCGCAATGTAATCGCAAGCTTTATATGATATTTTTAAATCTTTTATATTACAATCGTATAATACCCGGAGGGCAAATTCTGTAAATAATGGTTGACTATTAGGCGTACGCAGGTCAGGTTCAATTGCATTTCCAAAACCACCATCATCATTTTGATAAGCCATAAGTGAAGTAAGGATGCTATCTTTTGATCCACCAAGAAAAAAATATTCAAATATTCTTCTTTCCAATAGTCTTCCATGTTTCCAAATAAAGTCTGCTGCTTCCTCGAAATTCATACACGCACTCACCCCTGTATTTTTTTATTTTTAATTGTAGTTTTTGCGCTGGTTCCATATAACGTTCGGCGTTGCCGGCGCCCTGACCCCCTAATTCCGGAGATTATGCCACTCGCCATCATAAAGATTTCACCATTTCGACAAATTCAACTGGATGCTGGATAATCTTTGCTGTTTCTTCCACGGAATAACCATCATTCAGATACCTTTTTGCAATGACTGCCATTGATTCCCCGATCTCAATACAACTCCATGTTGTTGGATTTTTCAACAACACTATCTTCCGGAAGATTGACGAGCCAGGCAAAATTCTGCTGAATCGCGAAACTGGTGTAGAGCCTAAAGTGGGTACAATGAAGTACTTGCTCTATTGCATAAATGCCGTATGCATAAAAAAAACCAAGTACGCCGCAGATTATAATCAATTTACGATAAGCATCCTTTTGCAACCGCATTGCCAAAATAATTAATACAAATGCAGCTAATCTTTTTTCATTTCAACTGGATCAAATTTCAGGAAAATAGGCAACTTATGGAATACTAGGTTAAAAAACTTATATTTTGATGATATAATAGAAACATCTTGCGAGAAAGGCAATTGTCAATATTGAGGTGATTACATGTCAACCGAAAAGCCTAACCTCCCCCATTTTGAAGCGGTACGGGACAGTGACGAAGAGATTCTTTGGATGGGTAAACCGGCATTTATTCCCTTTATTCTTTCGGGGATTCCATTTTTAATCATTGGCTTGATCTGGGGCGTGCTGGATATCAGCCTTTTCCGCGTATTTACCAAGAACTCGATGATGGGCGAAATGTCCGCTTTTCTAACTATTTTTTTCATCATTCACTTGTTTCCCTGTTGGGGAAGTATTCTCAATCTGCTTCGCCTCTGGTTGGTTCATGGCAACACCTGGTATGCCTATACCAACAAGCGGCTGATGATGCGGAGCGGCTTTTGGGGAACGGATTTTAAAGCCATTGATTATGATAAGATCATGGACCTGACCGTAACCGTCAACCCAATCGAGAAAATCTTCGGTGTCGGAACCGTCTCCGCTTTCACCGGCAATACGACCGCCAAAGGGGTGCGGATCTACGACCGGTTTATGGCGATTCGCGACCCCTATGAGGTATTTAAGAAGATTAAAGAACTCTCCGTGGATGTCAAGACCGACTGGAATTTCCCCAATGCTTTGCGGCCGGAGACGAATCCGGGATACCGGACGAAGTATGATCCCAGCGGGAAAAGATAAAAACAAACCCTGTTAGCCCGCCACAATCCAAAGCGGCAATGTCGTGAACTCATTCATAATCTAAGGCCTATCCGGTCTTTATTTTTTGCCCAATATATGTATAAGACTTTGCCTTTAATATTATCAATATCAATTGGACCAAAAAACCTACTATCCAAACTACGGTTTAAATTATCTCCTAACACAAACACTGAATTATCAGGCACCAGCCACTTTCCTTCACCATATAAATCTAAGCCGCCATTTTCTTCTCCATAAAATAGCCAGTTCTTCATAATCGGTAAATCATTAATATATATACCAGACTTATTAATTACAAGGGTTTCACCCTCAACTGCTACTACTCTTTTTAAAAATAACGCGCCCTCGTGGGAAGGGGTTTCGAAAAGAACAATATCTCCACGCATAGGAAAACTATTCTTAAAATCATAATACCTTTGATCAATCAAAACCCGATCTCCATCTTCAAGATTGGGTAGCATTGAATCTCCCAGCGCTCTACAGCTTTGATAGGGATTAAGGGATAAAATTAAATTACTAGAAATAATCGATAACAAGAAAAACATTAAATAAACATACCATCTATTGAATCTTTTTAGAGTATAATCGGTGTTTTTTATAGCATTTCTTATAGAATCAATAATAGCAACAACCATATAGAATATTCCAATCATTATCCCAGCATAAAGGCAGAGAAAGCTTATCCTGACTAAAGCAAAATTTAAAAGACTCAATAATACAGCCCCGATAAAAATTATTATTCCTTTAACTAGCTGCCCATTATAGATTTGGCCTAAACCTATAGATATTATCGAAAAAACCAAAGCAATAACCGGATTTCTTTTCTTCACTTTTTCCATAATTTCATCCCTTTCATCAAAAAGGTTTATTCACATTGCCCCGGCTTTCATGGTTAATTCCCCCAACACATATCCATGCATTCTACCACCCAGTCCCCTTGGCTATCTCACTATTATTTCATTCGCCTTCCCGTCTTTTGGCAGGTCAAACACTGGTCGCTAAAATCTATATTCAATTCCCTTACAATCTTAATGGTTTTCGAATCACTATTACTTACTTCATACTTTAGTCCCATATCCCCCAGGGCCGGAGCTTGCCAAATAAGCTTTGTCGTTTTGTCCCCTTGGTCAATAACTTTTACTACTTTGCATTCATATCCATTAATAACTTCTCTTTTCCCTGTGTCTTCAACTTCGTTATATGATGGGTTTAAAAAGTCAATCTCGAAATGGTTCAGCACATCCTTGGCGGAAAGGCTGGTTTTACTCTCAGTATAAACATCAATACTTATATATAAGTTATAAAGCATTTTCCCCGCATCATCGAGAATATATGCGATACCAAAGGCATCATAACGGTACATATTACCGAGTTGGTAGTATTCAAAGCTACGTTTTTCTTTTGCAATACCTTCTTTGATCATTTCCTCCTCAATCACACATGAAAAGGCAGTTGGATATGTATAAGCATCCTCGGCACAGGCTATGGCACAAAGCGTAAAAACAAGTGACAATACCAGAATAACTCTTTTCATCACCGCCACCCTTTCCTTTTTTGACAAACGCCACTGCAAATGAAGTGAAAATATCCCTTAGTATTTTTACAATATTCTTTATAGCCTTTGTTTTCCCCTGCCATAAAACGGTAAGATATCCTGAAGAAACCTTCTTAAAGCCGGCTGCACTACTGTTTATCAAGATGAATAGACGATTTAGACAAAATAAAACCGGGCAAGTATACTAACCTTCCCGGTCATAGAACAAAAAGGTTTTGACGGGCAAAACAAACAGCTTCATCTCACTAAACTTTGAATTTTTCGATTTTGTTATGAAAATCCTGAAGAATTTTTTCAGTGATATATTTAGGATTGCCCAAGTGAATCCGTTGAGCAATCTCTATGGCATCTTCGTATGGTAAAAGACTTCTTTCCACCAAAAGAACAATGGTTTCTAAACCCCAAAGCAATCTTACGCCTCTTTTTTGAGACTCTCTTCGTAATACTTTATCATTAGTAATGAGGGTCAAATCATTGTCTCGCGCCAAAATTAAAGCAATGGAATCAGGAACCGAAAGAGACGGCCCCGCAAAAGCCAATGCTTCATTCAATTGTTGTATGCTCGGTTCTACAAGGCACATCCCTAATTCCACACAATCTTCTTCTTCAACCTGTTCAACCTCTTCTAACGTTGTTGTGGCAATCCAAATGCGTCCAAGATACCGCGAGATTAATAGGAGAAGAGTTCGATCGCCATTAACAAAATCAATAAGAGCCCCAGCATCAATGATGAATTCACCTTTTAAACCCGCCTTATCACTCATTTACTCCACCCATGAATTTGCTAAAGCACGCATTTTCTCAACCGTTAGTCCGAGAATTTCCGCACCTTTTGAGAGAGTAATCTGCTCCTTTTCAATTGCTTCACGGACAAGTAGCGCCAACCGGTCGGGCAGAAAATCAATCTCAGCTAGTTTATAATCCGGTTCACGTTCCGCCACCGGTTCCCATTCCGAAAAGGCTTCAGCCGCTAAAGCCTGTGGCTCCTCGTGCAGACGTAAAGCCTGACCCTCTTGCCGGTAATACTCATAGTAGAATTGCTTCCAAATATCATGATGCCCCGCTTCATAAAGCCGGTACAAGACCGTCCGGTAGCTTACTTTAAAAATCCGCTTTACCTTCATCACCCGGTCAAATAAAGATAAGCCCTTTGCTTCTTCCCATTCTTTTATAAATACTTCTTCCGGCATTAAAAAATGGGCGGCAAACAAATCGGCTTCTTTTTCCTCTTCTGGGTTCTCCTCCTCCAACTCAACGTTGAATGAATCAAGGTGCAAGAGAAGATGGCCCAATTCATGAACAGCGCTGAAAATCCAACGCTCAACGGAAATCCGTTCCCAGACGTTGACAACGATTGCCGGGCCGTCCTCTTGTGGAGCTACGGACAGCCCGAAAAAATCATTGCCGGCAATCTTTATTGGATATACCTTGATCCCACTGGATTCAAGGAGCCCACAAAGATCGCGAATTGATTCACCCGGCTCAATGCCCATTTTCTCCCGGGCCAGCCTTGCCGCCATTTTCGCCCTTTCTGCTCCTGGTTTTTCTCCCCTTAATCTCTCTGCCAATTCCCCAAGAACATAAGGTTGCTTTGCCCCAAGACAGGCTTCTAAAGAGTTAAACTTCCTGAGCCAATTTGAAACCTTAAAAAGCACTTGTTTTCTTCTCTTCAGCTTCTTTTTCGCCCGAAAACGTACTGCCTTCAATTCCATGGGCGGCTGCAGTAAATCCGCCAGCTTCACATCTAAAGCCTTCGCTATGGCTTGCAGCGTTGAGGTGCGAGGTTGAGTGGTTCCATTTTCTAAATGAATATAAGCGGCGCGAGTAATACCGATTGCTTGAGCCAGCTTCTCTTGGCTTAAATTCTTCATCAAGCGCAGGCGGCGCAAATTTAAGCTAATGTTCTCGCTGCTCACTTATTTATCCTCCTTTTGACTTATTTCCCAAAAAGGCAAAATCATATATCTATATATTATTATATACATATTTTCAATATATGTATATATGTAAATTTATAATTTTATCTTGTTTACGGTCAGAAAGCCCGTGGAGGTCAACAAAAGGCCCTGCCTTTCGGCAGGGTCCCTAAAACCACAGATAAACAGAGCGAAAAAATGTGCGGCAATGGCGAGCAATATATAGACATTAGTTAAATAAGCCCCAGCCAAGCCGATGCCAATACTAAAAAATGATTGATCGTTCTTCTATCAAATCTTTCGGGATCATAGTCATCTCCCAACCACTCAAGAATATCTCTGTATTCTCTTTTTTTCCGATTTCTGCATACTTTCAATATATTTTCTAAACCAGGTATACCACCACAATCTTCCGGCGGACCAGAACGTTCACCATCAATTAACCATGGAAGGATTGAATTTTTACCTGCAGTTCTGGTTTCCTCTACAAGAATATCAATTATCCAATTATCACCATAATCATATGTATATGTAAATATATCACCCTGCTTAAGTTTTAAATTTGCCAGTTTAATTCTTGTTGAATCCTTTCCTGTTGTCTCAAGACCTGGTTCTTCGTATATTTCTTCCCTAAACTCAAAACGATATAAATGATAGTCCCACCATTGCATTAGTATTTGAATCATCCTGTGCAATCCATGCAATCTTGTGCTCGTAGGAACTATAATCCTGCGCCAAATCAATGGGTCTGAATCTCGTAAAGACAATTTTAACTGTAGTACAGGTATCGATTTTGCATCATTCATATCAAGCTTCTCCTCTTATCTTTTCTGTAAATTATTTCTCTCGACGGCCATGGACATTAAGGCGCAAGCGGTCTTAGTACAATGCCGCTTAGGCACGGACAAGCCGGGCACAATTGCGCTTAGGTCCATGGCAAGCGGTAATCGTGCTGTTAATGTGGCGTTTGGCGTTCTTTTTCTTTCCCCATGAAATATGCGAACACTATAAATACAGGTCGAAGAGCCTCGTCTCCTTTAAAAAAATAGTGAATTACTTTGTTCATGTATTTAAAGGTTTTTTCAATCCCATCATCAAATACAACTATAAGCTCGTCTATCTCCTCTGGTTCTCCTAAACCTTCTTCACCAAATGTAGTTGACTCCCTAAACGATTCATTTTTTAGTATGATCT
>DUNX01000050.1 GCA_012839115.1 Bacillota bacterium | reverse complement strand
TTCAGCTTTTCATAGTATTCCAGCGCAGTCTCGATATCCCCGGTTACCTTGGACAGGTAAGCTATGTTACTTATTACTATGGTATCATAGGGCGCTTTTTCTTCCGCCAACTTAAAATACTTAATCGCTTCTTGATAATCTCTCCGGTGATAATGGACTGCTGCGATATTGTTATAGGAGTATGCCACCTCGGGGTATAACTCGATGATCTTTTCGGATACCGCAATTATGTAATCATATCCATTCTCATCTTTCAATTGAAAATACTGATATAATCTGCTTTGCGTATTCTCCAGGATATTGCTAAATCCATCAGCCAGTCTTTCTCCGTCTTGCCATAACCAGTTGTTCCCGTTTTGATAAGAGATATCCAGTACTGCAATTAATGCATCTTTTTGTTCTTCATACCTTGATACCAATCCCAGTGTATGAATTTTGCCTAGATGCATATCCAATCGATCCGGATGCCTTTTTAACCCCTCATCCAGATATTCTAAAGCCAGACCCATATGATCCTCGTCGTAATAGATTTCATTATATACATATCCCGCTATTTCTCCAGTCTCAGGATCTTTAAGGGCTATTACTTCTTCATCTTCCGGCGGGTCCATACCTATGATCATTCCTTCCTGTCTGCTGAGGTTAAAGTGGTAGTTGAAATAGGCTATATACAATTCGGGATCATCCGGAGCAATCTCTTCCCATTTCGCAAGATGCTGGGACAATTCCTCATATTCCCCTCGCACCAATAAGTCCACATATGTACCCTTGAGATCCGTAGCCATTAACGGTAATGATGTAATAACCAGGAGTAACAATGTCATCAGATAAAAATGGCCTCTTTTGTATTGCATATCCCCGGCCTCCTTTAATTAAAAATTTCTTGAAGAAAGACACCTCTTAAGCAATGTTTCCCTTATTTACGCGCGCAACCGCCATTCTTATAAATATATTTCAAGACAACGGTGGTGAATCAATCATTTAAATACCCCTCCATTAAACCTTCCCGCAGATCCTGCCGGTATTTCTCTAGGATACCGTACGCGCGTAATCTCTGGATTCCGAATATATGGGCATTATATTATATACGCCTTTACTTTTCAATTGGTTTTCAAAAGAAATACAATATTTCCCTTTTAAAATTTTCTATTCAAAGATAAAAATTCCTGTATGAACAGGCCAAAATATTTCCAAGGAGGAACATTGAGGATAATTTTTTTTGTGCTTGAAAGTTTTGCAAAGGTTATATATGATAATGCCAAAAGATACGAAAAAGCACACAGACAGTTAGTAGAAACAGGAGGCGGATCTCATGCATCCCCTTCTCCAATGGGGTCTTGACAGCAAAGAATGTACCCGGGAGGAATCAGCATGATGAAAAATAACCTAAAAACAGTACCGCTAAAGCATGTCCGCCTCGGCAACGGGTTGCTGGGGCGGAAAAACGAGCTGATCCGGAGAGAAGTCCTTCCTTACCAGTGGAAAGCATTGAACAACGATATCCCCGGCGCTGATCAGAGTAATGCCGTGGAAAATTTCCGGATCGCCGCCGGGGAGTCCCAGGGGGAATTTGCGGGTTTGGTCTTTCAAGACAGCGATCTCTACAAATGGCTGGAGGCCACAGCCTATAGCCTGGCAACCCATCCTGAAAAAAAGCTGGAAGATCTGTCAGACAACGTCATTGACCTGATTGAAAAAGCCCAGCAACCTGATGGTTACTTGAATACCTATTTCACCATTGCCGAACCGGAGAAACGCTGGACCAATCTGGCGGAATGCCATGAACTCTACTGTGCGGGCCATCTGATCGAAGCTGCGGTCGCCTATTACCAGGCCACCGGGAAAAGAAAACTGTTGGACATTGCCGTTCGTCTGGCTGATCATATTGACGGAAAATTCGGCCCGGACCCCGGTAAACTAAGGGGATACCCCGGGCATCAAGAGATCGAACTGGCCCTGGTCAAATTATTTGAGGTGACCGGTGATGACAAGTATATAAGGCTGGCCCGGTATTTTCTTGAGGAACGGGGGCGGGAGCCCCATTACTTTGATCTGGAATGGGAAAAAAGGGGCCGGACCGGTTTTTGGCCAAGTTCAGGTACGGAGCCGGATAGGGGAAAAGAGTATTTTCAAGCCCATAAACCCGTCCTTGAGCAGGAAACCGCTGTCGGTCACGCCGTCCGGGCCTTATATATGTACAGCGCAATGGCGGACATGGCCGCGTACGTCCTGGCTGAAACGGGCGATCGGAGTTGGGTTGCGGCCTGCCGGAGACTTTGGGAGAATGTCACCGGAAAACAGCTCTACATCACCGGCGGCGTTGGGGCCGATGCCTACAGCGAGGCCTTTACCTTTGACTATGATCTGCCGGACGATACCGCCTACACCGAAACCTGCGCTGCGATTGCCCTTGTTTTCTTTGCCTGGCGCATGCTGCAGTTGCAACCGGCGGCCGAGTATGCCGATGTGATGGAAAAAGCCCTTTACAACGGGATTTTAAGCGGAATAGCAGAAGACGGGAAGAGTTTCTTCTACGTCAACCCGTTGGCGGTTCACCCGGAGACTTGCGCCAAAAGATACGACCACCGGCATGTGAAAACGGTCCGGCAAAAATGGTTCGGCTGCGCCTGCTGCCCCCCGAATCTGGCCCGCCTCTTTGCTTCCATCGGCGGCTATATATATCTATATAATAATGAAAGGATTTATATTAACCTCTATACCAACAATACAGCCCGGTGCCGGATAAAAGACCGGGAGGTAACCCTTACCCAAAAGACCAATTACCCCTGGGAAGAAAAGGTCCGGATTGAGATATCCTCCCCGGAAGCCACCCGCTTTACCCTGGCCTTACGCCTGCCCGGGTGGTGCAAAAGACCGGCCGTCTCTGTTAATGGTGAAGAAATAGCCCTTGCGGGGATTATGGAGAATGGTTACGCCCTGATCGGCCGGGAATGGAAGAACGGGGATACGGTCGAGTTGACCTTGGCGATGCCTGTGGAAAAGATGGCAGCCCACCCCGGTGTCAAGGAAAATGCGGGCAAAATCGCCTTGCAACGGGGGCCGGTGGTTTATTGCCTGGAGGAGGTTGATAATGGCGCCAACCTTCACAACCTGGTTATATCCACGGAAACCGGGTTTACAACGGAGTTTGCCGAAGACTTCCCCGGCAAGGTGGTAGTAATCAAAGGCGAAGCCTTCCGGACCGTGGAGACCGGGTGGGAGAACGAATTATACAGGCCGCTTTCGCGCCAAAGGGAGAAGGTGGGGATAAAAGCCGTCCCCTACTATACCTGGGGCAACAGGAGTCCCGGGGAAATGAGGGTCTGGATCCGGGCCTTGGACCGGGAATAAGTATAAGTAAGGGGCACGAACCAGTCGAACCAGTCCTCTACCTGTTCCTTTTCAGTCCGGTCTATTTTTTCTTAAGTTCTATTCTGCAAAACGTTCAGTCGGGCCTTTTTTCAAAGCGTTTGCCTGTCCCTCCCGGGAGATAAAAGTAATACAATCAATACTGATATCCCCGGTCTTCTCCAGAACAAACCCGACGGTATCTCCTTGGGCCAAGGTGAGATTGATTCTTTTCTTTTCGTATCCGGACCCCGGTCCGCCGGTAGCCGGGAAAAAAACCCTCCGGACAAACCGGCCGTTGTGATAGAGCAGGATATTGCTGTCACTCCCGGCGGCATACTCCAGGATCATACTTTTGGCCGCCGGGGTCGCAACCAACTGTACTGAACTGAGCCGCTCCCGCAGGCTCACAGCTGTTCCCCTGGAAGCCATGGTATCCTGGTAACGGTGGACCGTCCCACCGGTGGCGACCAACTCCTGGTCTTCCATTTCGACCAGGTTGTTTTGGGGACGGCTGATACCCTCCAGTACCTCGTATAAGACCCGGCCGGTAGCGTCCAGCGGCGCGTTTATCCCCAAAAGCTCCGCCATTGTCGGGGCAAAATCCGCCCCTTCAACCCTGCCCGTATAAGTAAAGCCCTTTTTGATATTCTTCCCCCACATAAAGGCGACAACCGCCTGCGCCTCCCCGGCCAGGCTGTCGTGTTGGCCCCGGACTCTTGTCAACCCGGTGGGGTAAGGCCGGAAGTGATAAGGGGGTTTCGGTGAAATAAGCAAATCGGCAAAGCCGGGTTTGACCCCTCTGGCCCTCATCTCCCGGGGAAACATGATCCTGCCGACATAACCCGTGTTCTGAAGGACCTGGGCGATGCGGGCGTTTTTCCCCTGAATCACATTGGGGTTAAATTCATTGACATAAGAAAGCTGCACCATTAACCCCACAGTGACCACGGCAATATCCGTCTCCTCCTCCGGCCTTTCCTTGCCGCCGGGGATCAAGACTTCACACTTGTACCCGGGCCCCAAGGCCTCAATCCGCGCGAGCAAATCCGGGAGCTTACTTGCGGCACTGTCGCCGGTAAAACCGGGTTCTGTTGCCATCCCAAACCCCATGGGCGCCATCCCGTGGTCCGTTGTGAGAAGAAAACTCATCTCTTCATAGAGGCCGGTTTCCCGGCAGACCTCTATGAATTCGGCAAGTTTTCTGTCCATGAGGGCCAGGCGGTCAACCACCGCCTGCCGGCGTTCGGCTTCCGTCCTGACCGGGGAAACCCCATATACTTCCTTCATATTATGGCCAACGGCATCCAGGTCATCCATGTAAAGCGCAAGCAAAAACGGGGCCTGCCGCTCCGGCAAACTGCCGGAGTTCCTTTTTTCCGCGTACGCGCGGAGAAAACGGATGGCTTCATCAAATCTGGCGCTATAGTCGGCATAACCGTTTGTCCCGGGTGGAGCGTTGAAATAGGTCTCCTCCTGCCCCCACCAGCCGGTCCCCCGGTACAAAAAGGCAAATTGGTTAATGGAGAAAGCCTCCACCCCTTGGCGGACGGCGGCTTCCGCCAGGGTTTCGGCTTCGTTTTTCCGGGCGGGTTCTTCCTGAACAACCCGGTTTAGTTGCTTGTCATAATACCGGTAGTGGTTACCGGTAAACCGCGGGGTGGTACCGGAGGCCAGTACTGCCTGCATGGGGTTGGTAATCGCCGGTATCCCGCTGATGGCATTAGCCAAAAAGACCCCCTCTTCATCCCTAAACCGGGAGAGCGTTTGGACCTTACCCTGGGCTTCCGCCAAGTGGAAATAGTATTGGGCAAAGCCGTCCCAGTTTATGTAGACAACAATATTCCCCTCGCGCCGGCTAGCTTCTCCGGGCATAGCCGGTTGTGGGAAAAATGATGGTACGAGCGTTTGTGATTCTTCGCCACCGGGCGCTGAAGCCGCATGTACCATGGCATCTGATACCAAGGGCAGTATTCCCCAGATGGAGATGGCAATGACAAAGACCCCTCTGGTTCTTCTGGCTATTTTGATTCTTCCCGTTCTTTTTCTGGTCCTTCCTGTTGCTTCCATTTTTCTCCCCGCATCCGGCGTAGAGGCACATGGCCGGTTGGTACTTGCGTGTGTAAATCTGGCGTGCCGTTTCGTGCTTTTGTGTGTAAATCTGGTGTAGTCGCCACGATTCCCCATGTTAATAAATATTCTAAAGCCCAGCTCCTTCTCCTTTTGGGAAATTCTGCAGGCGAGGTCGCGGCTCTTCGCATGCCTCCGGCGGCTACTTAATATAATATTTAATAAGTGCAATTTATACAATTTATTACAAGAAACAAACAGGAAGGAGACGTATGCCATGGCCGGTAAAACAGGGAAAGTGTTAGAGAGAGTGTTACTGATAATGATGTTTTTAACGGTTATCGGGGTTTTTATTTTTGCTTATATATCCCATGTCACCACCGGGGCGAAAATCGCGGTCTTATCTGCTGAGATTACTGCCCTGGATGATGTGGTCGCCGGGTTGCGGGCAAATCTTGCGGAAACGCAGGAAATTATTGAAGGGCTCCAAAACTCAATTATCGAAATGGAAGAGAGCCTTTTTGCCGTAGAAGAGGTTTTTCAGCAAGCCCGCAGCCTGCAGGGGCATATTGCCCTTTTCCAGCCACGGTTGAGCCCGGGAAAGAGGGCGGAGATCAGCTATGCCCTGCTCTATTTCGCCCGGATTAATAATCTGGACCCCCGTTTGGTGGCGGCCGTTGTTGAAGTGGAATCTTCCTTTTCGCCCCGGGCGGTCAGCCCGCGGGGGGCCGGGGGATTGATGCAGCTTATGCCAGGTACCGCCCGGATGCTGGGGGTGGACGATCCCTTTGATATCCGGCAAAATATTGCCGGAGGCACCCGGTATATGGCCATGCTTTATGACCTCTTCGGCGATTGGGATCTGGCTTTGGCCGCCTATCACGCCGGCCCGGGCCGGGTCTTGTCCTACCGGGGAATCCCGCCTTTCCGGGAAACGAGGACCTTTTTGTCCCGGGTGAACCAGAGTTATGCCCGGTTGCGGAGAAGGTATCCCGGTTTCACCGGAGCCCGGTCCCTCCCGTAGACGGATTGGCGCTGTCCAAAATATACAGGCTTCTGTATGTTCAGAATATACGTGCTTCTGTATATACTTGCCCTTGGCAATAGGCAGAGAAGAACCGCCGGGATTATCCCAGCGGTTCTTCTCTATCTTTTCTTTATCTCTTTATCGTCTTCTCTTTACCTCAAGGCCCTCCTGTTTGTTCGCGCACCCACATCCCACCTCTACGCTACGGATTCGACTCCGCCGCGGAGCCTCAGTGGGTGCCGTAAAGGATGGCGCCTTGTTCCTGGAGGATTTTCTGCAGTTCAGAGAGGTCTTTCTCCAGTTCCCTGGGGGTAATGTTCTGTTTGACGCAGAGGGCGGCCGCCACCCCCGCCGCCTGGCCGGTGACCATGGTCTGTTGCAGGAAGCGGTGATAAGCGTCACGGTCCGTGGCGATCGCTTTACCGGCAACCAGGAAGTTTTCGACTTCCTTCGGTACCAGGCACCGGTAGGGGATATCATGGGAACCCCTGTCTTTCGGCCACACGCTGTCAGTGGCTATGGTCTGGGTACTGGCGATATGGTGGCCGCCGGCGGGGAAACCGCTCTTCCCGATGACATCAGGAAATTTCTTCGCCTCGGCCACATCCTGACGGGTCAAGATGTAATCGCCAACAATTCTCCGGCCTTCACGAATCCGGAGTTCCGGGCAAACCCTGGTGATATAGGCGTTTTTGAAGCCGGGCATATATTTCTTAAAGACTTTAAAGGCGATCTGGATCTGCCTGCGGGTCTCCCGCTCGCAATAGGTGAGGTCCCAGGGGTCATAAGGCGAGCGGCCGGGAACATGCGACGAATGCTGCAAATGTGCCAGGATTCGCCGGTTTTTGGGATCGCCCTTTGGCATGAGGAAAAAGCCCAGACCGCTCATGCCATGCCATTCTTTGGTTTCCATCACCTTCTCAAGGATGGAGGCAAAACCTCGTATTTCTCCGAGTTCCCACACATCCTCTACCCTTCGCAAAATCTCACAGGTCTCCTCTGCTGAACGGCCGGGGACATTGGGATAGACAAATTCTTCAGGATGAGCCCGTACATAGGCAAGAAGTTCGTCCCAGTCCACACCGTCACAGGTAAAGGCGAGGGTATGTGGTTGCAATTCTTCTTTCGGAACCATATCTGTAGGGGCGCCGGCTTGCACCGCCACATAGCCTTCACCGGTGCAGTCAATAACAACCTTGGCCTTCAGTTCAAGCTTGCCGCCGACGGTCTCCACGACTACGCCGGTGACCTTGTCTCCCTCTTTTAACACATCAACTACCATAGCGTGGAGGAGCAGATCGACGTTGTTTTCATCCATCATGTTAAAGATCAAGAGCCCCCACCAATCCGGGTCGACATAGGAAAAGGTAAAGCCTGAACCCTCCCGGTATTCGCTGTGGTTATGCGGTAAAGCATAGCCCATTTCCAAAAGGCGTTTGTGGGTCTCCTCAACGATGCCGGCGATGATCTGCTCGCCGCGTTGGTTGAAGAGCCAGGCGTAGGAGAACCCCGGCGGTCCGGAGACGTTCATCTGCCCACCCAAAGTACCAAGACGTTCAATCAACAGGGTCTTTGCCCCGGTTCTGGCCGAAGCAATGGCGGCCGCCACTCCCGAAGTACCGCCTCCGCAGACAATGACATCATACCCGGTTTCGTGTTTCATCTTCTTCTTTTCCTCCTTTTACTTTATATTTTTTTCCCTTATTGAAGTCCACAGGTACGACAGGGGTATGACCAGTACAAGTTAACAAAGGAATGATACCGCCACCGGCTGTAAAATCGGTGATCATTGCCACGAAATTTATAATGTCGCCGGCTATTTCCTCATAGAATGAATCAATAGTAGAACTGCATTCATGTTGAAGAGGATCAAGAACGTTAACAGACCTTCAATGCTTGCTCGTTGCTTTCGACATCCTTTTTAATTTCATTCTGTCGTCCTAATGTGAGTATGTGCAGCTTTTCTTCAATATTTATAAATTAGCCGGTGGCGGTACCAAGGATTAAACCTAAGATAACAGGCTGGAGAGTCTTTATCCGGCGGAGAATCCGCCAAGTAAAGAACCGCCGGGTTAAGGCAGTTCTTTACTTGGCATTATCTTGCTTCTCACTACACCGGTCTTTGCTTTTGCATCCCGTATTAGTGGGTGCCGTAAAGGATAGCGCCTTGCTCCTGGAGGATTCGCTGTAGCTCAGAGACGTCATTCTCCAGTTCCCTGGGGGTAATGTTTTGCTTGACGCAGAGGGCGGCCGCTACCCCCGCCGCTTGGCCGGTGACCATGGTCTGTTGCAGGAAGCGATGGTAGGAATCCCGATCTGTAGAGATCGCTTTCCCGGCAACCAAAAGGTTTTCTACCTCCTTAGGAACCAAGCACCGGTAGGGAATGTCATGGGAACCACCGTCTTTCGGCCGGACCCTGCCGTGCGCCAATGTCTCGGTGGAAGCGACATGATGCCCCCCGGCGGGAAAAGCGCTCTTCCCGATTACGTCCGGGAATTTCCTGGCGGCGCCAACGTCTTCAGTTGTCAGGTAGTAGTCACCAATAATCCTTCTGCCTTCACGGATCCTAATCTCCGGACAGACCCTGACGATATAGGCGTTCTGAAAACCAGGGACATATTTCTTGAAGCAGTTAAAAGCAATCTGAATCTGTCTTCTGGCTTCAATCTCACAATAGGTCAGGTCCCAGGCATCATCGGGATCGCGCCCGGGAACATGCGATGAATGCTGGAAATGCGCAAGTATCCTCCTGTTCTTCTCATCCCCCTTGGGCATGATAAAAAAGCCCATACCACTAAACTCGTGCCATTCTCCGTTGGCAAGAGCCTTTTTCAAGATGGAAAAGAAGCCCCTCATCTCTCCCAGGTCAATAATATTATCTGTTTTGCTCAGAATCTCGTACATCTCTTCATCCGTCCGGCCGGGAACCTCACAACCCACAAAGTCTCTGGGATTGGCTCTCACATAGGCCAGAAACTCATCCCAATCAACTCCGTCACAGGTAAAGGCTAGTGTGTGGGGTTGCAATTCCTCCCGGGGAACCTTCTCTGAAGGGGCGCCCGCCCTGTGGGCAATATACCCTTCCCCGGTACAGTCAATCACTATTTTCCCTTCTATTTCCACTCTTCCGTTGGGATTCTCAACGACCACGCCGGTAACCTTATCACCGTCTTTCAGAACATCCACCACGAGCGTGTGCAAGAGCAAGTCTACGCCGTTTTCTTGCATCATGTCAAAGATCATAAGCCCCCACATATCCGGATCAATATAGGAGAAGGTATAACCTGAACCTTTTCTATATTCGCTATGGTTATGAGGCAGGGCGTATCCTTGCTCAAGAAGCCGCTTATGGGTCTCTTCAATTATACCGGCAATAACTTGCTCGCCGCGCTGGTTGAACAGGCGGGCATAGGCAAATCCCGGGGGTCCGGAGACATTCATCTGACCACCTAAAGCGCCGAGACGCTCAATGAGAAGGGTCTTTGCTCCGGTTCGGGCCGAAGCAATAGCTGCTGCTACTCCTGAAGTGCCTCCACCACAAATGATTACGTCGAACTTCTTATTGTGCTTCATTCTTTTCTCCTCCTTTTATTTTGTTACCGGTAGGCCAAGAACCTACCCAAAGATGAGCGTCCACAAGTAAGAGAGGGGAACTGTCAATAATATTGACGGTAAGGTATTTGCCACCGGGACTTTCTTCAATTCCATCATGCGGATTCCCACCAGCAAGGTAATAATACCACCACCGGCCGCAAAATCGGCAATCATCACATCACTGAGGTAGGGCATTATCAGGGAAGCCAGCGAAAAAAGGGTGGACCCGATGACCAATAAAGGAATACCGATAAACATTACCGAGTATCCGATGGTTGTTGCAAAGATCATTGCCGTAAAAAAGTCGAGAATTGATTTGATGAAGAGAATGGTGGCATCGCCCGTTATTCCTTCATAGAGAGAGCCAATAAACACATTGGCGCTGGCGCTGAATAAAACCAGGATTGTAATGAAGCCCTCGACTGCTTTTTCGTCGGTCTTTGCCTTCCCCGTTTGCAACTTCGCCTGCAACTTCTTGGAAACATTGCGGAGCCTGTCTTCAATATCCAACAGTTCCCCGATGACCGTACCTAAGATTAAGGCCAAAACAACAGGGGGAAGGTTTACAACCTTCACTATTAAGTTTGTCCCCAGCGAAAAGGCGCAGGCTGCAAAGATCATCGGTAATGCAACCTTGAGCTTCTCAGGAATCCGGTCTTGACTAAATGCGCCAATCAATCCTCCGAAGAAAATTGCGAAAACGTCTACGATTACCCCGATCGACATATCATAATCCTCATTTCAACTGTATTTCTCAACCTTGTCGTGTAAATAAAAGAAGTCCGAAGTCCTGTTTGGTGCAGTAATTTTCTAGTTAAGCAGTACTTTGGGCAGCCAAGTCACCAGTTCCGGGAAGATGATGACCAATATCAAAGCAAAGATCATAGCCGGTAAATATTTCAACGCTTCCACTGTCACCCTCTTTACCGGTACATTGCCGACATCGGCAACGACAAAAAGGCAGAGCCCGAAAGGCGGGGTGATGGCGCCAATGATCAGGGCGATAATCATCACCAACGCGAAGTGCACCGGATCGATCCCTAAAGGGATTACCGCCGGCAACACAATGGGTGTCAGCAATAGCGCTGCCGAACCGGTATCCAGGAAACAACCGATAATCAAGAATATTACGGTGCAGATAAAAAACATCAAGAACTGGCTCTCCCCGGCAAGCACCCCCAAGGTACGTTGTAAGGCCTGGGGAAGCCCTTCAATTGTGACAATCCAAGCAAAGAAGCTGGCCACCGACATTATGATCATGAAAACCCCGGCGGTACGGACAGTCTCCTCCAATGTTTTCCATAGGCTTTTCCATGTTAGTTTCTTATAGCAAATGCCAAGAATAATTGCCCACCATACCGCCAAGACTGCCGCTTCCGTAGGAGTGCAGACCCCGCCCATGATGGAGCCGATGATAATCACAAAGGTCATCAACGGGGGAATCGCCTGTGGAATCGTTTTAACCGCTTCCTTCCAAGGAATTTTAGTTTTAGGCCAGGTTCTTCCTTTTTTTGTAAAAACGGCACGTAGCGCAATCAAACCCATCATTGACCCGCCCATCAAAATTCCAGGAAGGATGCCCCCATAGAACAGGGAAGCCACGGAGATCTGGGCGATCGAGCCGACAAGCACCATGATCTGGCTCGGGGGAATAATCGGCCCCAAAATACTTGATGCCGCCGTGATCCCGGCGCTAAATTCCGGGTCATATCCGGCCTTCTTCATCATGGTCATTTCCACCAGGCCAAGACCGCCCGCATCAGCAACGGCATTCCCGGACATGGAGGCAAACAACATGCTGGCAAGGGCATTGGCGTGGGCAAGCCCCCCACGGAACCGTCCAACCATCGCCACAGAAAATCGTAGCAGGCGTTCGGTAACCCCTGATGTGTTCATCATTCGTCCTACGAATAAGAAGCCCGGCATGGCAATGAGCGTGAAAGAAAGCAATTGGCTCATCATGTTTTGCGAAGCCACCGTAATCGGCACGTTGGGGTTCATGAGCAGCCAGAGCAATGAAGCAGCGCCCAGAGAGAAGACTACCGGAATACCCAGAAGCAATAGGAACAAAAATGCGCCGAAAATAATCGCTATTGTTGTCAACTATTTCTCATCTCCTTTCTTAAAAGCAGGCGATTCTGAATCATTAGTCTTCTCCGCTTCAGCTGACTGCTGGATAAAATCGACGATTTGCTTCTCTTCTTCTCGCGCCTCTTTAAGCTCTTCCTCCATCAGCAACTGGTCTTCCTCCCGGACGGTAGCCGCCTGGATATCATAACCAGGGAAAATAGCGTTGAGGAGATCAACCAGCACGACAAAGATCATAAAAGCAGACATGGAGAAGAGGGGCACGTAAAAGAGATTCCTGGAAAGTCCGAGAGCTGCAGTTTTGTAAGCGCTCCTTGCCAATAGTTGCTGAGAGCTGCTGCAGATGAGCGTAAAAACAGCGATTGCCAGGAGTTTCCCCAAAAACGAGACTGCTGTTTGTAATTTTGGTGGGGCTTTGCTAATTAGAAAGTCAGCGACGATATGCTTTTTCTCTATTGTTACGATTGCCCCACCAATATACCCTAAATTAACCATTAAGAAGGTGGCCAGCTCTTCTGTCCAGCTAAATGGAGCGCCAAACACGTACCGGCTGACGATACCCGCTGATATACTCAGTAATATCGTCGCCAGAATAATGCTGCCAATTACTCTTAGGATCTTGTTACTGTAAAGAATGATATAGTTCAAAGTCTTCAATTGGAGACGCCTCTCCCTTCTGAACAGAGTCTGTCAAATTACGCTAACTATTATTTTCCCGGAAAGCTTTATTCCGAGATCACGTCCATAAATGCTTCGTATAGTCCTTCCGGCCATGTTCCTTCCGCCACATACTTATCAACAAGCGGCTTAATCGTGGCGGCAAATTTGGCATATTCCTCCGGTGAATACTCGATGATCTTCACACCGTGTTCGACCATCTTCTGGATATAACTATCCAGCTCGGCTTCGACCGCCGCCATATACCATTCGCCCACCTCTTTACAGGTGTTGACCAAAATCTCTTGTTGCGATGGACTCAAGGACTGGAACTTGGCTTCGTTCATCCAGAGAGCGAAATTAACGTAGCTGGCATCTACCATGCAAAGGTATTTTGCCACCTGATAGAAGTTCATCTTGTAAACCGCATCCAAAGTGGCAATGGTCGCCTCAATAACACCTTGTTGCATCGCAAGATAGACTTCATTATAAGCAACGGATGTCGGTTTTGTGCCCAAAGCGCTCAAAGCATCCAAGGTATATTTTGACGGAAGCGAACGCAGTTTCAGATTCTTGAAATCCTCCAGTGTGTATAAGGGAACGTTGGAGGCAATTTCAACCGGTGGGCGTACCCAGTTGCTTGCTAAAGTTCTCAGACCGGTTTTTTCCAGAAAGGTATCTTCCCAAGATTTATATAAGTCACTGTCAAGAAGTTTCAGGAACGCTTCCTTACTTGGGCACTGGAAATACAAACTGGCAACATAACGCTCAGGGACCCCCCAGTCGGCCATATAATTCGCACCTTCCATGAAAATATCAATGTTACCGTTAATGACCATTTCCATCTGGGTCATGGCATCTCCCAACTGGGAGGCGGGAAAAACATTAATCTTCAAGGAACCGTTGGTTCTTTCTTCAACCAGGTCTGCCACTCTTTGCATTGCTTTCGAGGCCAAATCCTCTGACGCTGCCGTCCCACCAAAGCTTAACGTGACTTTCGGCTCTCCGGCCGTATCCCGGGAGGATCTGAAGTACCTGATCCCCCCGTATAAGGCCACTACTACCACCAGGGCTAAAACTACCATCAGAACGTTCTTTTTCATACCGGTACCTCCTTTGTTTTTTGTTTTTTCTTCTGGACGTACTATTTATCTTTTGAACTCTTCAATGCTCTTTGCCCTCTTCCCGTTGGGGAGAGTTACCGGTTCCACTATGCCTTCGCTGTGTAGGGCCCACGGGAGAATCACACCGGAATGACCGCCACGGCCGCCGATCACAACAACCTCGACATCCTCCGGGCTGCGGGTGACAGGCATCGGGTGCCGGTTAGCAAATTCCTGCGGGCGTACAGGGACCAGACCACGGTTACGAACCATGGGCACCTCGTGGTAGGCATAGGTGTGGATGTGCTCCCGGATCATATCCTTCGTATAACCGTCTTTCTTCAGCATCTTCCCATGGTCGGGCGTCAGGCAGACCACCAACGGACCGGGGATATAGGCATTATTCGAGCCCAGAGTGGTGCAGCAGTGGGTGATGGTGTCCAGCAAATCATGGCCGGTTAAGCTCAGAAAGTCAATGATATCATGCTGGGGCTCGGCCTTGAGCACATAAACCGTGGTGGTCTCGGCATCAAAGCGTTCTTCATTGATCATTTTCCACTCGGCAAGCTCCGGTTCCTCTGCAAAGCAGTAGGTAAATTCTGCTTGTGACGCCAGGCAGTCCAGGTCGCAAATTCCCGGAACCGAACGGCAGACATTCATAATCACCAGGTTGACCGCCCGCCCAATGGTGGCGTTCATCGGCCAACCCGGCCCCATGCAACCCTGTTTACCGGAGAGCCCTATTTCCTGGGCAATTGGCCCGCTGACCAGGACCAAGTTCCCGCCGGGATGGGAAGTGGTGACCGACTGTATTAAATTGTACTTGGGGTTGTTTAAGGCCCGGAAAGCCGTGACCAAAACCGGCATGGCCTTAGGCGTGCAACCGGCCATAATTGCGGCAATCGCCACGTCTTTGACGGTAATATCCTTCCCGGTGGGGCCCACCTGTTCACAGAGGACCATATCCTCAGCAAACGGGCAATAAGTCATCATCCTTTCGTAACGGGACCGGGTCGGGGGGATGATGGGCAGGCCGTCACTGATATGCTCCCTATTGAAATACTCGTTGATCTCTTCCATATAACAACCGGGTTCCCAGAGTTTTTCCTCGTCAACGGCAATTTCGTCGACAATCGGCAACAAGCCGTTTTCCGCCGGAGGAACCTGGTCCATTTTAAAATCGATCCGGGCTAATTCAGCCAGTTTTTTATCATCGGCGGTTAAAGCGCTGATGATATAATCCCATTTCAGATCGATCTGCTCCCGCACTTCCTCCACGGTGCTGGCCTGGTAAACATCGATGGAGCAGAGGCAAAGGTTACCGGCACGGTAGACCCCCACCCCTTCGGTAATGGCCGATCCGGGAGGCGCGGTCATATACACAGTAGGAATGCCCAGTTTTTCCAGGGCGATGGTGACAATTGTCGTTGCCGCGGAAGTACCCATATCGCCAAAAGCGACAATAGCCGCGGTGGGTTTTTCCTTGGCCAGCATCGCCGCGTATTCTTCCAATTTTTCTGTGTTTTTACCACGGACCGTCTCCACATAGTCAACGAAATTGGTGACCCCTAATTCCCGGAAACGCTCTTTAATCCTGATAAAGACCTGGTTGTAATTGCAGAAAGAGAGTTTTGTGTTGTTGTAGAACAGGATTTTTCCTTTCCGCAGATCATCCAGGGTTACGCGGGGCGCTAGTTTGAGCACCGGCCGTTCCTGGTACCCGCGGGGGTCGAGTATTGGGTTGAGTTTTCTAGCCATAGTCTTTCTTCGCTCCTTTGTGTAGTGTTTTACTAAAACTGCTTGTGCTTTTAACTTTATTTTAAAACCCTGTTAACTGAAACTCAATTCAAGTATGGAATGGAGTTCATTCCATTTCGGATTGGCAAAAACCAACTTGGTAACAACCCAAAATCTGTCTTTCTGATCTCCCTTGTTATTTTGGTGTGTGCTTGATATAATTGAAACAAAGAATTAATGAAGGATTAATAAAGAACAAAAGAGAAGAGAAGGAGATGTAAACATGTCTATCCGGTAAGACCGCATTTGCCTCATCTTCCAACCTTCAGTCGTTGTCGTTGCAACAGGAGCCGTCCACAGGAGCCATTTTGTCGGGGATTTATTTGTCTTCCGAAAAGTATCACCTGGGTAATCGCATGGGTATAGGCTTGCCGTACATAAGCCGGCAAAAATAGAGGGGGAAGAGGAATTGAGGTTTGACCATCTCAGGTGTTTTGCGGCAATAAAGAAATACCGGAGTTTTTCCGAGGCCGCAGAAAATCTTTACATTTCCCAGTCGGCGCTCTCAAAACAGCTGAAATCCCTTGAGGATGAGTTGGGGGTAACCCTTGTGGAGCGCAGCCACTCGGTGATCAAATTAACGCCGATCGGCGAACGGCTAGCCGTCTATGTCCAGACAATTCTGGATGAATATGACCGCATGGTCTTAGAGGCTAAGGATTATATAAAGAGTGAGAAAAAGAAACTCCGTATTGCCTCTTTTTGTGAGATGTCGCAATACGGAATTACCGATTTAATGGTCAGTTTCGAGCATGATATAGCCAATTTTTATATCGAATCCAAAGAATGCGACCATCTTCAGATGTTCGATTTACTCTCCAACCGGCAGACCGATATCATCATCGGTTACCGGGAACTCTGGCCGGATGAACCGGATTATTTTTCCGTGCCGCTGAAAAAAGATGACCTGGTCTTGGTGGTGCATGAAAGTCACCCGCTGGCTAAAACCGACAAAATCTCTCTAGCTGATTTACAGCACGAGAGATTTTGTTTTCCCCGGGAAGACGAATCTTTATTTAAACTCTTCTACGAAACGTGCGTAGCTGCGGGTTTTGCGCCCTACCATACCTTATCCCATGTCCGCTTAGGGACAATCAAACGGTATATCCTGCAAGGGATGCGTGTCACGTTGCAAACACGGATCCGGGCGGCCAATTTCTTTACCGAACCGGTCTTTCATTTAATTAATGTAGAAGAAAGCCCCTCTCTTACCCTGACCCTGATGGCCAATGACTCTCTCCTCTCGGAATTAGGCAGGAAATTCACCCGGTTCGCCTGCTGGTACTACCGGGAACAACCACAGAAAACCGCGGGGGATGAGGCGCAGCCCAAGACCTCCACTTTTACCGTTTAGGAAATAACGGCAGCCGCCTGATTCAGCACGGCAATGTTCTCTTTTGGTGTGCCCGGGGACACCCCGCCGCCCGCGGAAAGCAGGAGGTACTTACCGGGAGCATCCTTCAAGAACTCCGCAACTTCTTTTTCCACTTCTTCCGGGCTTTTTTCCCTCAAGGTCTCCAGCGGTGAGATATTCCCCATCACCACCATTTTCCCTGTGGTGTATTTATAGATCTCCGCCAGGGGGACTTCTTTGCCAAAATTGAAGATGTCAATATCGAGTCCGGTCAACAAAGGCAAAATATGGGTGGTGTTGGCGTCATTATGGTAGAATTTCAGTTTATCCCTGAATTCGTTAAAAATGGCCTGCAGGTACGGGTGGGCGAATTCAGCATAATCCTCTTTTGACATCAGGCCCGGAATATCATCCAGCAGCAAGATCCCTTCGGCGGAGGGAACAGCCGCGAGCTGCGCCTTAAGCCAGGTGATCGCCGTTTCCGTCGTGAGTTCCAGCAGTTTCTTCATCCAATCGGGCTCGATCCGGATCCCCATCAACAGTTCCGTAAGCCCGTAAATAAAAGAGGCGACGGTTAACGGGCCGCGGGCGGCAACAATCTTAATCTCGTGCCCGGTCCCGTCCAGTTTTTGCTGGAAGTATTGGTAGAGATTGAGGACTAAAGGCATAAGCCCGTCTTTTTCCGGGTTCGGTACCCGGAGGCGGGAGATCTCCTCCGGAGAGGTGATCCTCTTTTCCACCGTGGGCATATCGTTACGGCTCCACCGTACCAGGCTGCCCAGGGCCGACGGTTCGGTAGCCATCCCGTACTCCACCCAGAAAGAAGGGAGAAAGATGATGTTGGGGTAATCCTGCTTTACCTGCAAATTTATTTCTAACCAAAGATCCGGATGGAGGTAGTAATCCAAATGGGTTACGCCGGCGTAATCCGGCAGCCACGGGCTGTCGATGATCAGGGCGACCGGCGGCCGGTCAAAACTCTTACCGTCCACAACTTCCAGCAGGGTTTCCCAGTCTCTTTTTAACAATCCGATTCCTCCTTAAGTTATATAACCCCTATCGAAGATATGTAGCCCTTTTGCCGCATAATTATAATTGCGTAGACGGCGCCAGGGTTCATTCCGCACCCTCCGCATATTCCCCATGTATATTAGATAAAAAAACCAAAATTCCTCCCTCAAATCATTGCGCAGAAACCGGTTTTAAACGCCCGCCCTGCTTGATTCTTTTAAAAGTGTACCCAGAAGAAGGGTTCCCCCTTCCGGTGGAGAATTTGAAAAGGAAAATTAAACATCACGGTATGGGCCCATTGCCGTGTGCACATTATCATTGACACATAATTAATTATGAGACATTATTATGCGTATATATGTGTACATAATTTGTATGTTCATAATTAGTAGGAGGTGTCCCCCTTATGCCCTTACAAAACAATGGCCCGGAGCAAAAAAAATTGCCTTTGTCGCCCTTGTTGAGTGACGGGATGGTCCTACAGCGGAATGCCGCGGTTAGGATCTGGGGCCGGTCCGAGCCGGGCGCACAGTTGACGGTGGCTTTTTGTGCCAGGCAATACCAGGCGCAAGCCGATCCGGCCGGGAACTGGCAGGTAGTTATGGACCCGCTGGAGCCGGGAGGCCCCTGGGAGATGACGATCAGCTGCGGTAATGAAGAACACAGGATAAAGAACGTTTTGGTTGGGGACGTTTGGGTCCTGAGCGGCCAATCGAATATGGAGATACCGGTCCACCGGACCCTTGACCTCTTTGCAGGGGAAGTGCGCGACGCAAAAAACCCTTTTATCCGTGAATTCGCCGTCCCGCTGCTCTATGATTTCCACGGACCCCGCGCCGAATTGACCGGCGGCCAGTGGAAGGAGGTCACCCCGGAAAACGTCCTGGATTTTGGGGCTGTCGGCTATTTCTTTGCCACCGTCCTTTATGATAAGTACCAAATCCCGATCGGCCTTATCCGGTCAGCCGCTGGCGGGACGCCGATCCAGGCCTGGCTGGATGAAGAAGCCCTCGCCAAAGCCGGCGACCTGCACGACCTGGAAACCTTGGCCAAATGCCGGGATGATGATTATATTCAACGCACAATCGCCGCGGAGACCCGGGCGATTGAAGGCTGGTACCAGCGGTTGAACGCCGGTGATGAAGGGTACAAGAACGGGGAAGTTCCCTGGGCCCGGCCGTCCTTTGACGATTCGCAGTGGCCCGTCTTTACCGTGCCCAACTCATGGGCTGGCAGTGAGTTAGCCAAGGTTAACGGTGCAGTTTGGTTCAGAAAAGCATTTACCGTACCCGTGGAAATTTCAGGTGGTGAAGGTCTTCTGCGCTTGGGGGCGATTATTGATGCGGACGAGGCTTATCTGAACGGGGTTTTGGTGGGAAAAACCGCCTATAAGTACCCGCCCAGGAAATATCCGGTCCCGAAGGGAGTCTTGCGGCCCGGGAAAAACATCCTCGCCGTCCGGGTAATCAGCAACCGCGACACTGGCGGCTTTGTCCAGGGTAAACGCTATGCGTTGGAGGTCGGGGAGCATACCATCGATTTGTCCGGCCCCTGGCGGTACAAAACCGGTGTACAGATGGAGCCCACACCAACGAATACCTTCTTTCAATATTTCCCGACCGGCCTCTATAACGGGATGATCGCCCCTTTGCACCAATACGTTATCAAAGGCATCCTTTGGTACCAGGGGGAGAGCAACACCGGCAACCCCGGGAACTACCGGCGCCTTTTTGCCGCCCTGGTCAACAGTTGGCGGGAGAAATGGCGCCTTGGCGAGTTCCCCGTTTTATACGTGCAACTGCCTAATTTCATGCCCGCTTCCATGGAGCCGGAAGAATCAAACTGGGCGCGGTTGCGCGAGGAGCAACGGCTGGGACTTGCCCTGCCCAACACGGCAATGGCGGTAACAATTGATGCCGGTGAAGATAATGACCTGCACCCGCAGGATAAAAAGACCGTCGGGCACCGGTTGGCCCTGGCCGCGCAAAAGCTGGCGCACAGGGAAGACCTGGTCTACCAGGGTCCGATGTTTGCCCGGATGGAGGTCAGGGGTGAAACCGCCGTCGTCTCCTTTACTTCCGTTGGCGGCGGGCTGGTGGCCAAAGGCGGGGGACCGTTAGGCGGGTTCGAAATTTGCGGTGCGGACCGGAAGTTCTACCGGGCGGAAGCGGAGATCAGTGGTGAACAGGTCATTGTTGGCTGTAGCCGGGTAATGCAGCCCTTTGGCATCAGGTATGCCTGGGCTAACAACCCGGCACAGGCCAATCTCTACAATAAAGAGGGCTTGCCGGCCTCGCCGTTTGAGGCCTATATCCGCGATGATGCGCGCGCTCCTGTAATATAGGGCGCCCCGGCCAGCCTTCTTGCTCCACCAGCCCATTTGGCCTACGCCGACGCGTTTCACTATGCAACACCCCGGCTAGCCTCCAGTCCCGCTCCACCATACGGCGCCCGGCCCGCCGGCTCCGCTCTAATTATAGGGGCATTAATGCATCTTCGTTAAAAACTGTTTAAGAAATAATTAATTGACAGACCATGCGGGTTTTGTTATAATTGTCGTGATGTTGCGCGAAATATTGTTTGTTTGTATTTCGCCTTCTTATTTTTTGCAGTAAATAAACATAAAACGAAAGGAGTAAGGAAGTGAACAGGAAAGACATTCATATCGTAGCTGCGGGCCATATCTGTCTCGACCTAATCCCCGCTTTCACCATTGACAAACCGGTCGAAAAAATGACCGATGTGCTTGTCCCGGGCAAAATGATTAATATGGGCAAGTGCGTTGTCGTCGGCGGCGGGCCCGTCACCAACGCCGGTGTCTCCATCCGTAGACTTGGCGTGAAGACCGAATTAATCGGTAAAATCGGCGATGATGATTTTGGCAAACAGATCCTCAGGTGGTACGAGGAGAACGAGGGGCATTTTACAGGCATTAAGATGGTGAAAGGAGAGTCAACCTCCTACACCATTGCCATCTGTATCCCCGGAATCGACCGTTTTTACCTGCACCACTGCGGAGCGAATGACACGTTCGGCTACGATGATATGGACTTTGACCTCGTTGGCCGTTCCAAGCTGATGCTCTTCGGCTATCCGCCGTGGATGAAGAAGATTTATGATAACACCGGCGCTGAGTTGACCAAGATCCTCCGGAAAACAAAAGAATTGGAGACCACCACCGCCCTCGACCTTTCCCTGCCGGATGTGAACAGCCCCGCAGGCCAGCTCGACTGGAAAGCGATCCTCCAAGATTGGGTACCGCTTTCCGATATCATGGTTCCCAGCGCAGAAGAGCTCTTCTATTTCTTATATAAAGAAAAATTCCTTGCAAAAAGAGCCCAGCTTAAGGCGAAAGAAGCTATACTTGACCTCATGACCGTTGAAGAGATTGCCACCATGGGCCAGGATTTAATTGATATGGGTACAGCCATCGCCATGGTCAAATGCGGCAACCGCGGCCTGTACATCCGTACCGCCGGTAAAGAGCGCCTGCAGAAGCTGGGTGCCGCCGGTTGTAAAGACCTGGACAACTGGGCCAACCGCGAGCTCTGGTTCCCCGTTTACGAGGAAGAGAAATTCGTTGGTGCGCTGGGTTCCGGTGACTCCGCTATTGCCGGCTTCCTTTCTGCTTTTGTCCGTGAGTATAACATCGAGTCCTGTCTGCGTTATGCCAACGCCGCGGGCAGCATGAACGTGACCGTTCCCGACGGTTTGTCCTGGAACAAAGGTTTTGAGGACCTGACCCGTCGCATCCAAGCGGGCTGGGAAACAAAAGAGATGCAAATCGATGAGACCGGCTGGAAGAAAGTTGGTCAATTCTGGGCCGGACCGGCAAATACGGGTAAGTGGGAAGAATAATATCGCTACTACTTGTAGTACTGAATAGGGGTTAATTTAGAACCGAATTCGAAAACGTTTGTCAAGTACTTTCCCTTTCCCGCGATGACAGCTTTGATATGCGCTAGGCGCTAAAATAAAACGCGCGCACGCGCGCGCATAAACAGGAGGTAAAAAATGGCTGAGAAGAGCAATCCGAAAAGGGACGCATTTGTTCGTGGTTTAATTTCCAAAATGAGTCTGGAAGCAAAGATCGGGCAGCTCCTAACCTTTACCCAGCGGGGAACCATGCTGACCCCGAGCAACATCGAACAAATTACCAAACTGCATTGCGGCGGTCTCTGCCTGGAGCCCTACGCGATTGAGACCAGCAAAAACCTTTACTGGGGCAATTCACAGATTGACCCCAACTTTAAGCCGCCGGAAGACTATTTTACAATCTCAAATACTTATTTTTCCGGTAGTCTTCCCGGGATCAGCATTACCCCGGGTGATTACACCAAATTCCTGAATAAACTTCAGCAAATCGCCCTCTCCCGGCCCAACGGAATTCCCCTGCATATAGTCATCGACTTCGAGGGCGACTTCAAAAATGACTACATGGCCGGCGGCATCCGGCAGTTCATACCGCCCATGGGCATGACCGCAATTGGCGATGAAAAGACCACCTACAAAATTGGTCTCACCATCGCCCAACAGCTTACCAAGATGGGTATAACCCAAATGTACTCACCGGTCTGTGACGTCAACCTTAACCCGAAAAACCCGGAGATCGGCGTCCGCTCCTTTGGCGACGACCCGCAGGACTGCGCCAAGCATGCCGTGGCTTTAATCAAAGGCTTGCAGGACGGCAATATCGCCGCCAGCGCCAAGCACTTCCCGGGCCGGGGCGATTCGGCGACCGACGCCCATGACGTCCTGGATGTGGTTAAAGCCGACAAGAAGCGGATGTGGGAGGTTGAACTGGTTCCCTTCAAAGCGGCAATCGACGCCGGCGTCAGGTGCATTATGACCGGCCACGTGATCTACCCCGCTTATGACGACCAGTATCCCGCAACCCTCTCCGAAAAGGTCCTCACCGGATTGCTCCGGGAGGAACTGGGCTTCAAGGGAGTTATCGTTTCCGACGCCATCGGCATGGCCGCCATCCTCAAAAGCTGGCCGTTGCCGAGAGCCTGCGCCATGGCGATTAAAGCCGGTTGCGACCAGATCCTCTTAAAGGCGGACGACGAGTCCAGAACCCAGTGCTTCTTCGGGATCAAGATGGCGGTCGAAAGCGGCGAGATTCCCATGGAGAGAATCGACGAGGCTGTGGAGAGAGTCTTGAAACTCAAGTACGATCAGGGCCTCTTCAAGACCGCGGGCCAGATGGATCCGGAGAAAGCGCAGAAATTTGCGCTCAGCAAACCGGTGGTCGACTTCTCTTGGGATATTGCCAAGAAAGCCCTCGTGGTCATGCGGGACAACAAGAACCTGCTGCCGCTTACATCCGATAAGAAGATGCTCGTGATTGAGCAGCGGATTCCTTATGAATTCACTGGTAAAGACCCGTATATGCACACCCATATGTTCTGCGAGCGGATGGTTGAGCATTCGCACAACCTGATCCTGGTCGATACCGACTTCGGCGCCACTGAGGAAGAGATGGCCGAATGTCTCGAACTGGCCAAACAGGCGGATCTGGTTGTCATGACCAACTACTATGCGCGGATCGTCAAGACCGGGAACAACGCGAAGCTGGTCAAGAAGCTTAAAGAGGCCGGACACGACGTGGTCGTGGTGACCAACCACCCGTACGAAATCGGTGCAACTGCTGAAGCCGATGCGGTGGTCTGCAACTTCAGCGGTACTCCGGACTCGATCCGTGCCGCCGTGGATCTCCTCTTCGGCGAGTTCCAGCCGTCGAGCACGACCAAAGTCCCGGTGAAACTGGACTTCTAAAGCCTCGCGCGCGTTCACACGAAACCACGTGCGCGAAACTGGTTCTAAAAAAGGAGGGCTTTTGCCCTCCTTTTTTTCCCCCAAGACCAATACGGCGGCGCCAACCTTTGCTTCAGATCTTTTCTTCACTCACACGGGGGCTTTTTTCTGTAAAGTGAAGATTTCTCTCCCACCGGCCAGGAACAAAGTTTTTACTCATGTACTGACGTGGGGTTCCCCTCTCTAAGCAGGACCGGCGCAAGGATTACTTGTCTTTTTTTTCCGGAGAAAAAAGGGGTTTCCCGTCCATCCGCCGAATCTAATTTAACAAAACCCTGTGGTAATTCCGCAGAGACGCAGGAAGGGAGGAAGGGGAAACCGTGAAAATAGACTACCTGGGTTACCAGGAGAATCTATTCTCCAGTGTGCTCGCGCTGGCGGCTGAAGGACCCCGGGTCTTCATCTTTGCCGACCCGGTAAATATGGTCCAAGCCGCCCGTTCCTATGAACCGCCTTTTCTCCAACCGCCCTCTCTCTTCCTCACGCTCAGGGATTTTAAGGAACGGTTCTTCCCCCCAAAGCGGTTGATTCTGCGCGAGGAAAAGTTGGCGGTCTTCTTCTATGAGCTCCTGACCGCAGCCGAACGGGAAGAACTGGGGATTGACGATTATTTTGACGCCATTGAACCGGCCGGTGGTTTCTTTAGGCTCTATGATGAAATGAGTGAGTATGAAATCCCGGTTTTAACAGGCCTCGAGCCGTGGCAGGAGAAGAAGTACGGGGTTCTCCAAGGGATTCGCCGCCGCTACCTGGACCGCCTTGATGAATTGGGATACACCGACGCTACGGTCGCCTTTGATTTTTCCCACTTTTCTGAGGAACCCCTCCGGGAATTTGCCGGGATTGTTCTGGTTAATATCATCGCCTTTACGCCTAAAGAAAAGAAGTTGTTCCGGTTCCTGGCGGACCGGGGGTTCCAGCTCCGGTTCCTGTTGCAGCTGCCTCCAGAGGATTTTGATGAAGAACTGCTCTGCTTGACCGGCGTCTCTTTCCCGGCCATCCCGGAAACCGAGATTACCCTTTACGAAACCGGAGACGACCTCCTCCAATTGGTGAATATGATTAAGATATTGACAGAAGAAAAAGACGCCATGGTCCTGGATGCCGCTGCGAGCAGTTCCTATCACCAGTTACTAACCGGTGGTAAGATTATGGTCGAGGCGGAGATCGATTTTCGCGAGACCAAAATCTACCGGTTCCTGGCAGCCCTCTACAACCTGTTGCAGGGGGCCGGCGAACGCGCGGGCATGCTCCAAGTGGAGCTGAACACCCTGATGCAGGCGATCCGCCTTCCGGAGTTCCGGACCTACTATAACCTGGATGAAACCTCCGGCGCACGCCTGCAGGAAATGGCTGCGGAAGGATACGCCTACTTCTTTGCCCCCGGGGAGTTCCGGAGTGTGATGAATGATCTGACCCGGCTCCGGCAGGGGCAAGGGATGAAAGATCTCTGCGCCTTTCTGGCCGGCCTCGACCTGAGTTTGCTTAATGACAGGCATCTGGCGAAAAATGTTACCAGATATTTTGATGCCCTCTTGGAACTTGAATCCTTGGAAGAACTGGAGATCGTTAGCGACTGGAGAAAGTACTTCTCCCAGCCCGCCTTGGGCCTCTTTCGCTTGGCCCTAAACTACCTTGCCTATAAAAAAATAAAACCCATCCGTGACCCGGCCCTGGAGGAGACCGCCGTCCACATGACCGGCCTGCGGGAAGCCCCGGACCTCCCCAGGGAGACCCTGGTGATCATCAACGCCTCCCACGGCGTAATTCCTGCCGGGAGCGGCGGCGACTTTCTCCTCACCGACGGGCAGCGGGCCCGCCTCGGGCTGCCTGCGGCGAAAGAGCGGAAGCTCGCAGAAAAATATGCTTTTTTCCGTTCCATCTTCAGCAGTAAAAAGGCGATCATCTTCAGCCTGAGAAATTTGGAGGAGAATCTAACCCCCAGTTCCTTTGTGGAGGAACTCCGCCTCCATTACGGGCTGACCCTGGTGGAGGCCCCGGTTAAAGCCCGGCAGCTTCCAGCCGTTACCGCCGGGATCTTTGCCGTCCCGGACCGGGCGGCGGCCGCCGCCACCCTTGAGCCGGAAGGGACGGTTCTAGGCTATCCGCCCGTAAACGGGCAGGCCGTAAACGGGCAGGCCGGTGACAGCCCCGGTTACCAATCCGGTTACGGACCTGGTTACAGGACCCCGGCCACGGTGGCCGGCGCCATAAACAAAAATGGGGCCTGGGCCAATGACTGGCCGCCGGTGGAAGCGGAAGATTTCCCCGGGAAAAGTTTTTCTTTAAGTTATTATAAATACAAAACCCTGAGTGAATGCCATTTCAAATTTTACCTGGAGTATATTAGCGGCGTGGAAGAGGCGAGCACACCGGCCACGGGCCCGCAGGCGCGCATCCTCACTCCCCCGCTCTTCGGCAGCCTGGTGCATGAGCTCTTTGCCGAGGTCCTTAACAGCGCCGGCCCCGCCCTTAGCCTTTCACCAGAGGTAGTTGAAGAGATCATCAGGGACAAGCTGGTTTATAGCTGGGGCCCGAAGATCAACGATTATTTCTTAAAATACTACCAGGAATTGTTCTTGAAAAAGATCAGGAGCTCGCTCCTGCACTTCCTGGCTTTACTGCGCACCCGGACCAGGAAAAAGCCAATCCAGGATCTGAAAAGCGAATGGCGGCCGCGGAAAAGCGGAACCCCTTTTTACCGCCATGAAATGGTCGATGTCTACCTGGGCGGCAGGATTGATCTCCTCCTGGATACGGGCGACACCCTCCGGGTGGTCGATTACAAAACCGGCGCCGGCCATTCCAGCCAGTTGAATTTTTATGCCTTGTTGATCAAAGAAGCAACCGGCACAGAAACCCGGATCGAGCGGGAGATCTATGACGTACTGAAAGAAAGACTTCAACCGGGCACGGCCGGTGGTGAAGAAGAACTGGCGGCAATCATCCAAAGGGAACTTGCGGAACTTTTTGCCGGCCGGGCTTACCAGGGAAACCCCTCTCACTGCCGCAATTGCCCTTGGCTGGATCTCTGCCGGGGGGTGAAAGAAGGATGAGGAAAATTTTGAAAGCCAGCGCTGGCACGGGTAAAACCTACCGGCTTTCCCTGGAGTACGTAAACGCCCTTCTTAACGGGGAATCATTTGCGGAAATCGTGGTGATGACCTTTACCCGAAAAGCCACGGCGGAAATCAGGGAGCGAATCTTTGAACACCTGGAGGATCTGGTGCGCCGGGGGGAAGAAAGCCCGGTCTGGCGAAACCTGCAAGCCATCCGGGCTGATTCAGGGATACGGGCGCCTCTGAACCGGCCGTTCCTGGAGAGAATTTACGGCGCCATGTTGGAGAATAAGGACCGGCTCCATATCCATACCATCGACAGTTTTATCAATCATATTTTCAAACAGGCCATCGCTCCATATCTGGGTATTTACCGTTATACCGTTATCGAAGAGGAGAAGAATAAAGAGACGGCTGCAGAGGTCTTCAAGAAGATGCTGGATGACCCGGGCGATTTTGCCCTGATGGAGAAGTTTCTTGCCGGCAACCCCGAACGGGATATCGATCATTACCTGGGGCTCATCAACGAGATCCTCAAAAACCGGTGGAAATTTTTATTGATCCAGCGCCGGCCCCGGCCCTCCCTCCCCTGCTCCGGGCTGGCCTCCGCCCTGGATGAAACGATCCGCCTGGCCCGGGAGGTGGCCGCAGCCAGGGAATGTCCCTGGAACGAGTTTTTATGCAAGGAATTTCAAGGACTCCTCCCGCAATACGTGGAGGATTTACCGGCCAGGGACAGCCAAGCGAAAGAGGAGTTCATCCTGAAAAACCGCAACGCCTTTCTTTCCCGGCCGTTTTGGAACGGGAACAAACTCCGGGGTAAGGAGTGGGAAGCGGTCAAAGCCGAACTGCTGGGCCGGTATGAAGAATTCCAACGGGAACTGGCCGCCTGCATCTATAACCGGGAGATGATCCCCTATGAGGAAGAGATCTTCCGGTTTTCCAACCGTATTTTCGCCCTTTACGACCGGATTAAGCTAAAGACGAAAGAGTTTAGCCACACAGATATAAGCAATTATACTTATCTGTACCTCACCGACGAAAACCTGGGGCTGTTAAAAGACGGGGAAGCCAGCGCCTACCTTTTTGAACTGCTGGGCGCCGAAGTGAAGACCCTTTTCATCGATGAATTCCAAGATACCAGCATCCTCCAGTGGAAGATCCTCCAACCGTTGCTGGAGAGGAAGGTCCGGGTGATCGCCGTTGGCGATGAAAAGCAATCCATCTACGGCTGGCGCGGGGGCGAGAAAGAGCTCTTTGCCAGTCTCGACCGGATCCTTGGCGGCAGGAGCGAACGGCTGAAAATCTGTTACCGCAGTGAACAAGAGATTACCGGGTTTGTTAACCGGTTCTGCCGCCGCCTGGCCGCTGCCGGCTGGGATTATGAGGACGTGGAACACCTGCCGGCCAAAACCGGGGGCTATGTCGAGATCCTGCTGGGCGGTACGGCCTTGAAAACCGCCACCAACACCAAGACCTTTCAAAAACTCAGCCCCCAAGAACAACAGGCGATCATGGAGTTCAACCGGTTGGTCGTGGAAAACCTGCCGCGGGAGATTGCGAAGAAACTAAAGGAGTTACCGGTGGATTACAGCGATACGGTGATCCTGGCCCGGACCGGCGCCGATCTGGCGGGAATCGCCGCGGAACTGGAGAAGGAAGGCCTACCGTATCTCCTGGAAAGCAGGGAAAGCTTGGTGGACCACCCGGCTGTAAAGCCCCTTTATTTTCTCCTCTCCTATCTGGATTCCGGTGACTACCTTGCGCTGCTGAAATTTCTCCGCAGTGACCTGGTGGGGATTAGCCGCCGGGAGTTAAAACGGTTTCTCACCGGAAAAGCAGCGGTTGAAGAGTTCCTGGCGGACGCCGGCCCGCAAAGGGAAGTGGAGGAAAAGCCTGGGGCTTCAAGAGAAGCTGCCGGAATCAAAAGCCTGAACCTCGGGCGGCTACTGCCGGTTTTAACGGAAATAAAGGGCCTGCAAGGGTTGGGCTGGGACCAGCTGACCACCGCCTTGATCGAGCGTTTCGGCCTCATCCCCCTTTACCGGGAAAACAGCGGCGCCCTCAAAAACATCTACCAGTTTTTTAAGGTGATGCGTTCCTTCCCGTGCCTCCAGGAGTTCCTGGCCTACCTGGAAGAAAACCGGGAGAGCGAAGAGTTGAAGCAGGTGGGTGTAAAAGAGGAGAAAGCCGTTAAGCTGATGACGATCCATAAAGCCAAGGGGCTCTCCTTTGGTACCGTCATTTTCTACTGGAAACCCTCCGCCCGCAGCGGCAGGGACGGGGGACACATGGAATTCTTTGTCACTTTCGACCGGGATTTTTCCACGGTGGAGGATTACCTGTTGACGCATAGCCGTTACCGGCAACTCTTTGACCTTTTGGGTCTGGGATATGCAGCAGAGGAAAAACGCCGGGAGCTGATGGAAGAGATTAATAATGTCTACGTCGCCCTAACCAGGCCGGAAAAGAACCTCTTCCTTTATGTCGAAGGCCCGCGGCGCCTTACTCCGGCGACGCCCGGCGCCAACTGGGGCGATAACGAGAATTACGGTTTTTATGCGCCCGCCCTGCTGGCCGGTGCACAGGCCGGGTCCCTTTGCGACTTGATCTCCGGCAAGAAGCTTGGGGATCTCTGGCCGGAGAAGGCCGCACCCCAAGAGAAAGGGATGGACTACCCGGAGTTGCAGTCCTATTTTGCCCCAGCGGCGGTCCCCGTCGCCGAGGTGGAACGGATCAACCGGAATAAAGAGTTTGGGACGGACCTTAACCGGCAGAAAAAAAAGAGCGACGGTTTGGCCGCCCATATATACCTGGAGCAGATCAAAAAGAACACAGGGGCGGAGAGGGAGTACGGGCGCCGGCTGGCCCTGGCCCGTTTCGGCAATGTCCTGGGGCCGGAAAGGGTTGCCGCCGTTACCGCCAGGGTGGAAGAGTTGCTTTCCGCCCGTCCGGAGCTTTTTGCTTCCACCCCCCACCGGCGGGTCTTTACCGAATACGAAATCCGGGACGGCGGTAAAATCTACCGGGTTGACCGGATGATCGTTGATGACGAAAAAAAAGAGATTCTCATCCTTGATTTCAAAACCGGCGAAACCAAGGAGGAATCCCAGTTGGAAGAGTACCGCCGGGTGGTCCAGGCGAAAACCGGCGGCAAGTATCAGGTTAAAACCGAATTCATTGAATTATAATTCAATGAATTATATATGCGCCCGCTTTGGATGAAGGGTCTTTGTTGGCCGGCGCTTTTCTTTATTCTTACGGGAAATAGCAACCGGAATTTCTTCCCTCTCTGTTCTGGTCTGGAAGATATTGACCACACTGACCAGGTCACCCGCCATTTTATGCAAGGTTTCAGCCAGCCCTTTGACCTGTTCCGCCCCGGCCTTCTGTTCTTCAGCCACCGCTGTAACTTGCTCACTGGCAGCTGCGGTCTCTTCGGAAATTGCATTAACGTTCATGATCGAGGCGATTGCCTCGGACTTACACTCGTCGATTTTTTTGATGATCTGATTTATTTTCACGATTATTCTGCCGGTCTCGTCCATGGCGGAGATGACAGTATCGAAAGCATCAAGGGTGGAGAAAACCGCTGCGTTTTGTTCTTCAGCTATCTGTGATGCCTCTTCCGAAGTCCGTACCGACTCAAGGATCCCTACCTGAACCCTTTTTAAAATATCCTCGATGCCCTGTGCCGCTTCCCGTGATTGCTGTCCCAATTTCGCAATCTCACTGGCCACCACCGCAAAGCCGCGGCCGGTTTCTCCGGCGCGGGCTGCCTCAATCCCGGCATTTACCGCCAGGAGGTGGGTTTTTTCTGTAATTTTGGTGATGGTATCCGTGATGCCCCGGATGGCTTGAATGCTCTCATTAAGCTCCTGACCGCTCTTTTCGAACTCTTTGATGACCCGGTTTGTTTCTTTTGTTCTCTCGACCAGAAGGTCGAGGGCGTTTTTCGACTGATAACTTGCGGCTTTGGTGGTCGTGCTAATCTCCTCTACTTCTTTGGCTTCCGATACGATAACATCAATCTCCTGGGCCAAGCTGTTAATCTGCTGGGAAGCCCTTTCCGCCTGTTTAGTCTGTTCCATGGTTCCCTTGCTGATCTGCTCCATGGTTACGGCCACCGTTTCCGCGCTCTCTGCTGATTGTTCCGAACTTTCCTTAAGGAAATAGCTTTGCTCCGAGACCATCTTCACCATATCCCTGGCTTTATTAAGCAGCAGACTTAAGGCATTGATGGTTTTGTTGAGATAACCGGCCAATTCCCCGAATTCATTCTTTGCGGTAATGGCAACCCTTTTCCGCAGGTCTCCTTTACCAAGCTCCCGCAGGACATTCCCAAAATCCGTCACCGGTTTGGTGATCCTCCTGACCAGGATCATTCCGGCGATTATTGCCATCCCCAGGCTTATAAGCATAAAAAAGAGTGAAGAGACCGCCATCACCCGCAACGGGCGGTACGCTTCGGCCAGCGGCAATTCCGCCACCACCGCCCAGTCGGGCTTACCCAGCGGGACCAGACTTGCAATAACTTTGGTCCCCATAATTCCAGGGCCGGTAAGTGTCCGGCTGGCAAAGGCCGTTTTTTTGTTGACAAAGGCCGCGACAATCTCCAGGCCGCGCAGGTTCTCCCCTTTCAGTACACGGGTTATATCCCGCATGGCCACCAGATTACCTGTTTCATCCACTACATAGGCCAGGCCTTTCTCCCCAATTTTAAGCGCGCCGATGAGATCCCACATGAATTTCAAATTTACTTCAGCAGCCAATACGCCCAAGCTGTTACCGAGGATATCGGTGAGTGGCACGGCCATGATGATCATGGGTTCAAAAGACGTCTCATCAATAAAGATCGGGCTGATATAGTCTTCACCCGTAAACGCCCGGGAAAATGCTTCTTGTAAGTTTTTTGCGGTCAGAATCCCGGCTACCAGTGCAGAATACCGGGATATTCTGGAGACTTCCCTGCCTTTGCTATTTAATAGGACCAGCTGGCGGAAGGAGGGTTCCTGCCCCATTAAATTACTTAAAACAGAGCGCTGCCTTTCTGCAGGAGCTGTCGCCAGGTCATCAAATCCGGCTGTTACCGCCATCAGGTTAAATTTTTCCTCAATAAAGCTTTTTACTGTATTAGCCGGTTCTTTGGCCATTAATTCCTGCCGGTCAATGATAATCTCCCGGTTGTTCCGGAAAAAATTAAAAAGATTAAGGCCATTGAATAATAGTAATACCACCGCCAAAAGCGTTACAAAAGCCACCGTCAAAGTAGCCGCCAGGCTACGGAATTTTCTCCTCCCGGATAAAGGGATACGCCGGCTCAAAATCCTCACTCCTTCATGGCTACGCCTTCGCAGGCTCCCGTCTGGCGCTTACAGCCATCTCTTTTTTTATAATTGCAGGGGGAAAAAGGCCGGTTTTTTAACAAGCAAAAGTAACCGGAGGAAAACCCCGGCCTTCTACCCTGCTTATTCAGCGAATGACCACCTGGGCCATGCGCAGAAGTTCCGGGCTGATCTCCACGCCAAACTCTTGGGCAGCCTTGCAGTTAAATTCCAAAGTAATTTCAGCGGAGATCACAGGGATGCTGCCGGCCGGTGTTCCGTTAAGGATCTTGTCGGCCAAAAACGCCGCCTGTTCGCCTACGGCAACCAAATCAGCGTTTGCGCCAAAAATCGAAGAGTATTCTCCTACTGTCATTAATGCTCCGCCAAACGGGACCTTATGCTTTACCGCAAATTTAGCCAGCGCAGCAAAGGGTTCGGGGGTCACGGTAAGCGGTTCGGCCACAAACATGATGGCATCAAAAGGAGGAGCGCCATTTTTCTCGTAGGCGGCGAGGATCGCCTCGACTTCCGCAGCGTTGGCGGCCGGGGCTTCAAGTAGGGTAATTCCGGCTTTTTTAGCCACCGGAGCAATCATCTCCATCTGATGAACGACAATCGGGTAATCCCGTTGGTACGGGATGAGGATACTTTTCACCTCTGGAACCAGTTCCATCACGAGCTCCAGGCGTTTGACGGCAATATCGGGTCCGGGATACCGGACACCGGTAATATTTTCTCCCGGTTCCCGAATACTCTCGACCAGACCGGTCCCTTCGATATTGGAAAAGGCAAACACCACAGGGATGCCGGTTCCCTTCGTGATCTCTTTCGCTTCCATCGATGCTTCAGTGGGATAAACGAGGATCAAGTCGACTTCATTCTTAACAAATTCCCTCAGGATCTTACGGTATTCTTCCATGTCAAAATCTACCCGTCGCAGATCATAAACGATATTTTCCCCTTCGACATAACCCAATTCCGACATTTTTCCCTGAAAACCATCGGCTATAACAGCGATGTATTCCAAACCGCACAGAATACCGACCTTATGTACCTTGGTTTTACCGCAACCACTGACAAGAAAGGTGACCAGCAGTAGAAAAAAAATCACCCTGTACATAGGGATATGCAGACAACGCTTACGGTGTAAAGAATTTTCCTTGTTTAGACCCATTTTACCCCTTCCTTTCTCTCTCATTTTTTTATATAGTGTTACTTATATCGTCAAAAATTGACAAAAACTTGAGAACATCAGTAAAAATTGGCTTTTTTATTTCCCAAAAGAGCAAAAACCCCTGCCTGTACCTGCCAGTCATTAACCGGTGGATTACAACAGGGGTCGCGCAGGAGCACGCCCGTGCTCCTGCCCATTGCTTCGGAAGACTGTTGCTTTTCCGGAGCGGGATCATGTATATGCTTATTTCCCAACTTCTTTCAAGCTGACATTATCCAGATAAACGCGGCCGGTTTCTTTGCCAAAGCTAAATACGACCCGTCCGGTGCTCAGTGTTTTCCCGGCCGTACCCAATACATAATATTTACGCTTTTCCGGGGTGACAAAAACCGAAGCATCGCCATATGTCGGGTAGTCACTGCCAACCGCCGCACCGATCCCCGCGGAGAAACTACGCGGGCGGTCACTCCATGCCTCGAAGCTGAGGAGATAGCGGCAGCCCTCTTTTAACGAGATCCCGTCTTTGATCAGCTGAACCGGCCACTCCTCATCGCCGGCGGTTTGCACGTCAACAATAAACTCCTGGTTAACCACGCGAAAATCAGCCCGGTATGGGTTTTGCCAGACCCCGTAATGCCAGCCTATACTACCGGCGGAGAAATCCCCGTTGGCCACCATTTCCTTACCGGTCACCGCTGGCAGGCCGCCCGGGTCGAGGATGCTTTTGTCCTCATAAATAAGGGCATTCACCAGTTCCGTGTGGAATACCTTTTTACGCGCGTCATAGATCCCGAACCCGCTGCAAAACTCCCAGTAATGCCAAGAAAATCCCAGTTCTTCAAAAAGCCGGGCGCAAAACGCTGTCCACCGCGCCCGCGAGGCCATATCGGCTTTGCTGTACGCCCCGAATTCACCAATGTTGACCGGGATACCGTGTTCCCGGGAATACCAGAGAACCGGCTCGAGTTCATTCCGGATCATCTGCTTTTCAACATAACTCCCGTCCCAGGTTGTTCCCAACCAGGCCCTGGAGCCCGCCGACCATTCCGCCCCCTGGTGGGTGAATTGAAAGGGGCTGTAAAAATGGACGGTCAGGATCAGGTTGTCGTCAGCGGGGAGAACCAATTTCGAGACGGATCCAGCCCCACCCCACTCGGCGGTCCCGATCATCACCGTCCGGCCGGGGTTTGTCTTTCTAATCACCTTCAAGGCTTCCACCAGTAGCTCATTCCAGAGTTCGGCGGTTAACTCATCGTGGGGCTCGTTCAGGATCTCAAAGACCAGAGCGTCCGGGTAATCTTTGTAACGCTTTGCTACCTGTGCCCACATGGCCAGGAATCTGCTCCACTCCCTGTGGGGGTATTTAAAAAGCTCTTCATAATGGTGGAAATTGATGATCACGGATAAACCGTTCTTCAGGGCTTCCCCGATTGCCCAGTCCACCTTCGCAAAGAAATTCTCTTCAATCTTGTATGGTTCTTTGGTCAGGGCATAATCGGACCACCGGATCGGGATCCGTACCGAAGAAAAACCCTTTTCTTTAATGAGTGCGAAGTATTCTTTCTGAAGCAGAACCCCCCAGCTTCTGCCTTTCGGGGCTTCCAACGCGTTACCCAAGTTAATACCACGGCCGAGGCTTCTGTTGATCTCCACGGCTGCTTTTGCCGGTCCGGCCTGCGCTAGAGGGTGAGGTGAAAATAAATTTGCCGGTAGATGATTATAAGCCGGCAAGGAAAACAAGGCTAGAAAAAGAAAAAATAGAAGCCTTTTTTTCTTCATGAAATCAACTCCCAGCTGATAACAGGTTTTCTCAACCTGTTACAATTGTCGCTGTTACCAAGTGATTTTCCATTTAAGTATTAGTATAAGTATTCGGCGTTTCCCTTCTTCTTCCTTTAAACTAGTCCACCACTTTTTTGAGGCTGATATTGTCCAGGTAAACACGGCCGGTCTCATTGCCGAAACTGAACGAAACCCGTCCGGTCGTCAATGTCTCCGCTGCTGTGCCCAGAATATAAAACCAGCGCTTTTCCGGGGTGACAAAGACCGAGGCGCCGCCGTATGATGGAAAATTGCTTCCTATCACCGCGCCAATCCCCGCGGAGAAACTGCGCGGTGTGTCGCTCCATGCCTCGAAGCTGAGGAGATAGCGGCGGTCTTTCGCCAATGGAATATTGTCTTGGAGCAGTTGGATGTTCCAGCCTTTGGGACCGGCAGTTGTTACATCGACAACAAGCTCGTTATTGACCACCTTAAAATCAGCCTGGTATGGACTGTGCCATGCCCCGTAACCCCAGCCGGTAAGGCCACTGGAAAAATCCCCGTTGGTCAACATTTCTTCGCCGGTTGCCGGCGGGTCTCCCAATTCCAAGACACTGGTGTTATCAGAGATAAGAGCATTGACCAGTTCCTCGTGGAATACCTCATCCTTCGGGTCATAGATCCCGAAACCGCTGCAAAACTCCCAGTAATGCCAGGAGAATCCGTAGTCTTCAAACATGCGGGCGCAAAACTCGGTCCAAAGTGCCCGTGAAGGCATATCAGCCTTGCTATAAGCGCCAAACTCACCAATGTTGACCGGGATATTATTCGCACAGGAATAATAGTAGACCGGATAAAGTTCATCCATGAGTATCCGCTTTTCAAAGAAACTCCCGTCCCAGGTGGTCCCCAGCCAGGCATAGGCACCATCTGTCCAATCCGCCCCCTGGTGGGTGAATTGAAAAGGGCTGTAAAAATGGACGGTCAGGATCAGGTGGTCGTCGTCGGGGAGTTTCAGTTTAGAAAGGCCTCCAACCCCGCCCCACTCGGCGGTCCCGATCATTACCGTCCGGTCGGGGTTTGTCTTTCTAATCACCGCCAAGGCTTCCGCCAGCAGTTCATTCCAGAGTTCGGCGGTTAGCTCATTATGGGGTTCGTTCAAGATCTCAAAAACCAGGCTATCCGGGTAATCCTTGTACCGCTCCGCCACCTGTTCCCACATGGCCAGGAACCTGTCCCACTCGCCATGGGGATTTACGAAGATCTCTTCATAATGGTGGAAATTAATGATCGCATATAAATCGTTTTTCAGGGCTTCTCCGATCGCCCAGTCCACATAGTCATGGAAAAAATTCCCATCAATTGTGTACGGGGTTCCGGACCGGGCATGAGCGGACCATCTGATCGGAATCCGTACCGAAGAAAAGCCCTTTTCTTTAATGAGGCTGAAGTATTCCGCCTCAAGAACAATCCCCCAGTCGCCGATGGCCGGCGCCTCCAAGGCGTTACCTAGGTTGATGCCGCGACCGAGTTTTTCGTTGATTTCAGCGGCCGGACCCGATGGCCTATCCTGCGGGGGCGGGATCCAGGGGGGAGTCTTTTTATTCTTTGGCTGGTAACGGCAGGCCGGTAAAAAAAATAAAACCAGTGCCAGGGACAAAACGATTACATACTTGATGTGCGCCTTCTTCTTTTTCATCATGCTGACACCTCCACGCTAATGGCGCCCCCCTGTTCAAAGTCGCATTTATATTTTCGGCATTAAACTTCTCTTTCCTTATGTTTTTTATAGTACAAAGCAGTTTTTGCTCTACAACGCCGGTAGATTTCACCTGGACAGGCAGTAGTTTATACGTACGTAGATTTCCTCCTGCGCAGTCATCTGTTTTTTCCCGCCGCCCTCGTGACGTAATCCCATACACGCCTCCCATTCCCCTTCCGGGTTTCCGGATTCTTATGTCCCTAACAATGAAATGGAATCCTTTTCTTTTTCTAGGCAGGATTTACAATTCTCCGCGACAAATACTATACTAAAATACAAGGTAAATCCCTTTTTCACAAAAAAATAGCTGTTTCGGCATTGGACGTTTCACTTTTTCTTACGTAAGCTATAACAGGAGAAAAGCCAGGTTTTTTTCCCGTGCTTTTGCGCAAATGCTCTATCCTCAAACCCCTGTCTGGCTAAAGAAAATTCCTGAGGAGGGAATGTTGTGGATAGAAAGGCCTTTGAAGATTTAATCAGGAAAGACCGGGAGAAAAAGACATACCCCGATTTTTCCGGGACTTTCCTCGACTACCTGGAACTCGTGAAGCAGGACCCCGGCATCGTCAAACTTGCCCACCAGCGGATGTACGACATTATTTTGGAACAAGGCGCCAAAGCGATCAGGACCGAAGAACACCCCCGCTTAAAGAGGATCTATGGGAACCAGATTATCAAAAAATACAAGTTTTTCGAAGATTTCTACGGGATTGACGAGACAATCATGACGATTGTCCGCTATTTTCATTCCGCAGCCATGATGGGCGAAGAGTCCCGCCAGGTTCTGTACCTGGTCGGGCCGGTTGGCGCCGGCAAATCCTCGATCATGGAAGCATTGAAACGCGGTTTGGAGATGAGCCCCCCGGTTTTTGCCTTGAAGGGTTGTCCCATGCGGGAGGAACCCCTGCATTTGGTCCCAAAGCACCTGCGGGATAAATTCAGTAAATTGCTGGGCGTGCATATTGAGGGGGATCTCTGCCCCGTTTGCCGTTACCGCTTGAAAGCCGAATACAGCGGGGAATATGAACGTTTCCCCGTGGAAGTTCTCGATTTTTCCATCCGGGGCCGGGTGGGGGTCGGGGTGGTGCCGCCGGTCGACCCGAACAACCAGGACACTTCGGTCCTCATCGGGTCGGTGGATATTTCCAAAATGGACCTTTACCCTGAAGACGACCCGCGGGTCTTCTCCTTAAACGGCGCTTTTAACGTGGGGAACCGGGGGATTGTCGAGTTTATTGAGGTCTTTAAGAACGAAACCGAATACCTGCACGCCATGATCACAGCGACGCAGGAAAAAGCCATCCCTTCCCCGGGCAAGGGGCCGATGATCTATTTTGACGGGATTATTCTTGCCCACTCCAATGAGGCGGAATGGAACAAGTTCAAATCCGACCATACCAACGAAGCGATTTTGGACCGCATCGTCAAGGTTGAAGTCCCCTATTGCTTGGAATTAAGCGAGGAGGTCAAGATCTACCAAAAAATCCTTCGCCAGAGCCGGTTTTCCATGCATATCGCCCCGCACACCCTGGAGATTGCCGCGATGTTTGCCATTTTGAGCAGACTGGCGCCTTCCAGCAAAGTTGACCCCTTGACCAAGCTAAAGATCTACAACGGTGAAGAGATCATGGAAAAAGGGATAGTGAAAAGGGTTGATATCTTTGAGTTGCGGGAGGAGGCGCCCAGGGAAGGGATGACCGGCATCTCCACCCGCTTTATTGTCAAGGCGATTGACCGTGCCTTGTCGGAATCGGAGAATAATTGTATTAACCCCATCAGTATCCTAGAGAGCCTGATCAAAGAGACTAAGGAACTCTCCATCGGTGAGGATGAACGCCGCCGGTATTTAAGTTATCTTCAAAACACCCTGAAAACGGAGTACCACCGGATGCTGGAGAGGGAGGTCACCAAAGCCTTCATCCACGGCTTTACCGAACAGGCCGAAGACCTCTTCAACAACTACCTGGACCACGCCGAGGCCTTTGTGAACAAGGCCAGGATTAAAGACCGGAACACCGGCGAAGAGCTGGAACCGGATGAAAAATTCCTGGCCTCCATTGAGGAACAGATCGGGATTACCGGCTCGGCGGCCAAAGGTTTCCGCCAGGACGTCACCGCCTACATGTTCTATGTCCTGCGCAGCGGTGGGAAATTAAACTACCGGAGCTATGAACCGTTAAAGGAGGCAATCGAAGAAAAACTCACCAGCTCGGTTAAGGAACTGTCGCGGGTAATCACCAGGGCTAAAGTGCGGGATAAGGAGCAAAACGAAAAGCTCAACGCCATGGTGGCGGAGATGAAAAAGAACGGCTACTGTGACCATTGTTGCAATGTGGTCTTGAAATATGCCGCTAACAACCTCTGGAAGGATTAGTGGAGAAGATGGCAGTTTTCCGCGAATACAACAGCGGGGGAAAGGACCGTTCGGCCGGAGACCGGCGGCGCCACCGCCAGTTGGTGGAGAAGGCGATCAAGAAAAACCTCCATGAGATCGTGGCCGAAGAGAGTATCATCGGGCAGAGCAAAGAGAAGAAGATCAAAATCCCGATCCGTGGCCTAAAAGAGTACCAGTTTATTTACGGCAGGAACCATGGGGGTGTCGGCACGGGAACCGGCAAGGAAAAACGGGGCGATATTATCGCCAAGGATCTGATCAGCCGTGGACAAGGGCAAGGTGGCGCCGGGACGGAAGAGGGCGAGGAGATCTACGAAACGGAGATCACCATTGAAGACCTGGTCAACTATATCTTTGACGACCTCAACCTCCCCTACATGGAAAGAAAAAAACTTTCACAAGTAGAAACGGTGGTTAGCCAAAAACGCCTGGGTTACCGGACGAAAGGCATTCCGCCCCGCCTGGCAAAAAAGCGCTCGGTCATGGAAAAAATCAAACGCCGGCAGAGCCGGCGCCGGGCGGATCCGGAGTTTACCAAGGACGAACGTTTTCCCTTCCATGAAGAAGACCTCAGGTACCGTCATATCCGTGAAGAAAAACGGCGGCAGACCAATGCCGTTGTCTTCTGTATCATGGACACCTCGGGTTCCATGGACCATACCAAAAAATATCTGGCCCGCAGTTTCTATTTCCTGCTCTACCAGTACCTGCGTTTGAAATATACCGAAGTGGAAGTGGTCTTTGTCGCCCATACCACTACCGCCCGGGAAGTCAGGGAAGAGGAGTTTTTCCACCGGGTTGAATCGGGCGGCACTTTCATCAGTAGCGGCTACCGGAAGGCCCTGGAGATCATTGAAGAAAGGTTCAACCCGGCGGTCTGGAATATTTACGCCTTTCACACCAGTGACGGGGACAACTGGAGCGAAGACAATGAGCTGGCCTTGGCCGCCGTCAAAGAGCTCTGTGAAGTTTGTAATCTTTTTGGCTACGGCGAAATTGACCCCGACGGTTTTCACATAACAAGTCCCATCAGCCGCCTCTTCCAGGATACACTGGCGGAAAAGAATTTTGCCATGGTCAAAATCACCGATAAAGAAGACCTCTTTCCCGCCATGAAGAAACTGCTCACCCTGGAGGAACGGCTGGAGGAGTAAACCGGGAAAAGGAGCTGGGAAAATGTCCGGTTATACCTTGGCGGAACTGGCCGCCTGGGGTGAGAGAATCGAAGAGTTGGCCCGAGAGGAAGGGCTGAATTTCTACACGCAAGAATTCGAGCTCTGTGATTTTGAGGATATGCTCTGTTACCAAGCATATACCGGTATGCCTTCCCATTACCCCCATTGGAGCTTTGGCAAGGCCTACGACCGGCTGAAAACCTTGTATAAGTATAATATAAGCGGATTGCCTTATGAGATGGTGATCAACGCCAATCCATGCATAGCCTATCTCATGAAGGAAAACAGCCTGCTCCTGCAGATCCTGACCATGGCCCACGTCTACGGGCATAATGATTTTTTCCGCAACAACCGCCTTTTTACCGCCGGGACCCGGGCGGAATTAACGGTCGAGACCTTCAAAAACCACGCGCGCCGGGTTCGCGAGTACGCAGGCGACCCCTCAATCGGTTATGAACGGGTGGAACAACTCCTTAACGCCGCCCATGCCCTGCGCTACCAGATCAACCGCGTGGTGGGAGAAGACCGTCTTTCTTATGAAGAATACTACCGGCGAAAGTACCGGTCCGAGCAGGAAAAAATCCCGGAACATCCCCTGCTGGAGGAAGCGCGCGCGCCGGGGGATACCGCCGGGACAGCCGGGGTGAAACGCCGGATCCCCCCGCAGCCGGAAGAAGAGATCCTCTGGTTTATCACAGAATACGGCGACCTTGAAGAGTGGGAAAAAGATATTATTAACATTGTCCGGGAAGAGACCGCCTACTTTCTACCCCAGATCGAAACCAAGATCATGAATGAGGGCTGGGCCAGCTTCTGGCATTATGCACTCCTCTCCCGGCTTGACCTCCCGGAGACGTTACGCTGGGAATTTTATAAATACCATAACCAGGTAATCCGCCCCAACCCCGGTGGTCTTAACCCTTACCATATAGGGTTCGTTATCTTCAACTATCTCCATGAAAAAGAGGGCAAAAAAAAGATCTTTGAAGCCCGGGAGGTTGAAAAAGACGAGTCCTTTCTCCGCCGTTACCTGAACCTGGAGATATGTAAGGAACTGGAGCTCTTCGAATACATGAAAAAAAGAGACGAATACATCGTCAAAGAGATCGCCGATGAAGAAGGCTGGAAATCCATTCGCAACCAGCTGGTGAAGAACACCGGTCTTGGCGCCATCCCCGTCATCCGGATCGTGGAATACCGCCCCCTTGACCACCACCTTCTACTGGAACACGAATACGACGGCCGTGACCTGGAAATGAACTACGCCACAGAAACCCTGCGTTATTGTGCCGGCCTCTGGAAGGGGAAAGTGACCCTGAAAACCAGTTTCAATAAGGAGGAACGGATCATCCACTGTGACGAAAAATCCAACCTTTCTATCCTTTTATAAGGATATTTTTTTATAACAAAGGCCTAACCTTTTGCCGGTATTATGGATGCGAACTATATATATGGTTAAAAATGAAAACCCGCCCTCCCCATCCTCCTGTTATCAACAATAAAATACAATCATACACCCAAAAAGCCAAGCAATTCGTAGACCAAAAAAACCGGCCAGATTATTGCCTTAAGAACTCCTATGACCCCTTCGCCAATAGAAGTGGCCTGGGGAATTAAGTAAACTGCCGCGCCAATAAAGCCTAAGCTGTAAACAGCACCCGCCGCTAAACCCGCCAAAACACTAAACACTCTTCTCGCCACCGCTCACCCCTCCTTCATAGACCGAAATTTTCCTTGCCAAACGATTATTCACGCCTTCCATCGCTTTTTTTACTATACTATTCTGGCAGGTAACCGCATAGAACAAGCGTTGCCCCACCCGCCCGCGCCTGCTTTCTTCTCTCCCGGTCAAACAGGAAGAAATACTGTACTTGCCCCTTCTTTACCTCTTGACAGAAGGAAAAAACAATGATACTATCATCTTAGAATATTTCGAATATAAAAATATTCGGGAGAGAAATTAATATGAACTTTGAAGGTTTTTACGACCTGCTTTTGGATAACCTAAAAAAACTCCTCTACCCGCAAGACTGGATTGACCTTGATCTATCCTTTTCCAAGTCGGAACTCCTTGCGTTGCTGTTTGTCGATAGATATGAAGAAATAATCATGAGCCGGATTGCTGAATACATAAATGTTCCCATGAGTACCGCCACAGGCATTGTCGAGAGATTGGTGAAAAAAGGTTATCTCCAGAGGAAGCGAAGTGAAGCAGACCGAAGAATCGTCGTAGTTACTCCGACGGATAAAGGAAAAAACCTTATAAATGAGATAAAGGAGGTGACCTTCCATTATTACCGGGCGGTTACAGAGTCTCTAAATGAAGAAGAAAAAAAGCTGCTGGGAAAAATCTTTATCAAAATAATCGGGACCCTCAACAAGGTAACCAGGGAAGAGCAAGAAAATAAACCCGGGACTACCATGATCAAAAAAATCAAGATCGAATAGGCTGCCGCCTCTACCGCCCATGCCTGTTGCCTGCCCCGCGGGGCGGTAGTCCTCGCCGGTACGCCAGGCATACTGTTCGGATATACCTCAGGATATACCTGGAAGTCCTCTTACGAGACCCCGGGTTTTTTATAAAACAAATATTTCGACTATAGAAATATTTATTAAACAAAATTTAAGGGGGCAAGCCAGATGAGGATCATTCTCTATACCGGAAAAGGCGGTGTTGGCAAAACCAGTATTGCCGCAGCCACCGCCGTGGAAAGTGCGAAACAAGGACTAAAGACCCTCGTAATCAGTGCCGATGCTGCCCATAGTCTGGGGGACTGTTTTGATCTCAAGCTCTCCCCGGAACCCATGAAGTTAAAGGAAAATCTTTGGGCGCAAGAGATCGAGACCATTCGCGAAGCGGAGAAAGGCTGGAAAAAAGTCCAACAATATGTAACCGATCTCCTTACCGCAAAGACAATTAAGGATATCACTACCGAAGAATTAACAATCCTGCCTGGAATTGAAGATTTGTTAAGTCTTCTGAGAATCCTGGGGTATTGCAAGGAAAAAGCCTTTGACGTAATCATTATTGACTGCGCCCCTACTGGAGAAACACTGGCTTTATTGAGTTTTCCCGATATGCTTCGCTGGTGGATGGAAAAACTGTTCCCCCTAAAAAGAAAGGCGATTAAGGTCACCAAGCCCGTAATCGAACCTTTATTGGGTCTCCCCATGCCCTCCGATGGAGTAATGGGTGAACTGGAACGAATCTACCGTCAATTGGACGAAGTAAGGGAGATTCTTTCCAACCGCGAAATTACCAGCGTACGGGTGGTGGTTAACCCCGAAAAGATGGTGGTCAAAGAAGCTCAGAGGAGCTTTACCTATCTGAATCTGTATAACTATAATGTGGATGCAATAATCATTAACCGGGTGATCCCGGCACAAGTTAAAGACGACTATTTCAAAACCTGGAAAGAGATTCATGGAAAATACCGGAAAATGATTGAAGAAAGTTTTTATCCGGTTCCCATCTTTGAAGTACCGCTCTATACCGAAGAAATTGTCGGCCTGGATATGCTTACCCGGATGGGAGAGGAACTCTTCAAGGATACACCCCCGGCCGGAATCTATTACGATGCCCAAACCCAACAGGTCACCAAGGATGAAGACGGGTATCTTTTATCCATATACATGCCTTTTGTCAATAAAGAGGAACTGAGCTTAAACCAGAAGAGTGATGAGCTAATTGTTAGGGCCGGTAATTATAAAAGGCATCTTATTCTCCCGCGAACGCTCCTGAATTATCAGATAAAAGGAGCCAGGTTTGCCGAAGAAACTCTGAGAATACGATTTGGGGGCCGTGACGATGAAAAACAAAGAACTAATCAAAAACTTAATTAGGCTAAAACTGCAAACCATCGATGGCTCACTGGAATTGCTTCCCGGAGAAATGCAAGGCTTTGCCAAAGAGATGGAAAAAGATCTTATCTCTATCCTCAACGAGGTAACGGCAGAATTTTTACAAAAAGAAGCAACCGAAAAGGAAAAAAAGGATCTAAAGCCGGTTGCAATTGACTAAAAAAATTTTTTCAAACATTCAGTGTACCTGTCCCCGTGTTTGACCCTTACTTAGATAATAATCACCCTTTGGGGTAATTCCCTATTTTACTCTTGTCTGTTATATTACTAGTTGAGAGAGTAACAAAATTATCAAAGGAGGAGTTGAATTTGGGGCGTAGACATTACTTTATAGCTTACTATATTTTAGCTTTTCTTCTTTTATGTATTTTGTCAGGCTGCGGCGGCCTTACCACGGAAGATGAAATCTACCATTATGCCGGGGGCGGTGCTCCGGGTGACTTTTACCAGCTCACGGCAAACATGACCGAAAATACCATATTTTTTCAGAACATGGTGACGGGTGAGTCAGGTACTTTGAGTTTTCAAAAGGTTAGCGAAGGCGTTTATCAAGACAGTGATGAAGACCTGTTTGTCATGATTCCGAACCAAATGGTGGTTACCGCCGTAGAGGGACAACTGATCGTCGCTCTTAAAGAGCCTGACGAGCCTTACGGCGATGAAATCGACGGGGAATATTATTATGCGGATCTCTGGGGCGAAGTCGGCGATGCCACGGTCGACACGGCGAATAAAAAAATAACCAGTTCTTTCGGGGATGACTTAAGCTACGAATATAATACTGAATATAATGCCATAGAATTTACTGATGAAGAAAATTTGAATTTGGGATACGGCATCTATCTCAGTAACGAGGTCAGTGTCTGGGACCAATATTGGCGGGAATCTACTGACGACGAATTCGAACCCGGCGGCATCGTGGTATCGGTACGAAAAGGCAGTAATTATGACCCGGCGGATTATGCCGGCTCCTATTACTTCTTGGATCGGGAAGGAGACTACGGAACGTTCACGATTGAGGCGACAGCAGAAGGAATAAACCAGATTGTCCTCCATGATGAAGAGGACATACCAATCCCAGGGGAAGACGTCACCGATTACGGGGACGGGCGTATCTCTTTTACTGCTGATCTGGTCGGCGCCGACGGACCGGACGGTACGAATGAAGAATGGAATTTGTTGATTCTACCGGGCAAGGTCCTCATCATCGCCTGTGAAGCAGAAGAAGCGTATGGTGAGGAAGGTGAGGAGGACGGCGGCATCCTCGCGGTGGCCGTCTGTCCGTAATCTGGTCCGTAATTGCGAAAAATGAGGGAGACAGGGCGTGCGCTTTGTCTCCCTCATTATCCTACCGGAAAGAAACTAAGTATTTCCAAACAACGATACGCGTCAACGCGCGAATTACCCCCTTGCTTGACGGAAATCTTCAAACAGTGTACTTGTCCCGTGTTTAGTCTTTTTCCTCAATCACTTCCACCATTTCAATGATCCCGTCCCGCAGGCTGGTTATCTTCATCTTCAAGCCGCCAACCTCATATAACTCATCTTCTCTGAGGTTCTTCTTCTCTTGCTTGGCAGCGTACGCCACCAACCCGCCAATGGTTTCGGCAACATCCGGGATGTTCACCCCTGTAATCTCGCGAACTCTTTGTACCGGCGTGGCAGCGCCGAGGATTATTCCCTCACACGGAGTAATTCTGGAAACAAAGAGGAATTTCCTGATGATGAAGAGGACCGCAATAGCTATTATCCCCAATAATAAGCCCAGGGTGTTCTCTTTGGTGATAATCAACTTCCTCGCCATGGCAAAAAGCAATACTTCAATAATGCTGCCCGGTGTATGGCGTAAAAGCATCTTAATGAACTCAATAGCAATAACCAAAGTCATGGCATAGCCGAGAAAATCCTGGAAAAACTCCATATTCTGCGCGTGCAAATAAACACCATACAGGCTTTGGATTAAGCCGATGGAACCGATTACAACTGCGGCCATGATTATCAATGAGATATAGATCTCGGCATAACTCGGAAAGCGTGAAATAAAGTAGCGTAGGCGAATCCTCATTTTTTGATCAACCTCGGTAGAAGCATACCATCGTTTAGCTTGACTTTATCACAGACTGTGAAATTATGCCATAAAATAAACAGAAAAATCCCGCCCTTATCTGGAGAATCTCCAGGCATAAAAAACCGCAGCTATGCGCGCGTGTATGATAGTTTATGCCGGCGATTGCCACAAACCATTGCGGCAATATTGTACAAAATTCCAGACACCGTCCTAATACGGTAATTTAACCGCTTCTCCCTCAATTCTCACCTCGGCAGTGAGGACTTCGGAACCGGTCAGTTGGCGGCTGCGGTCATCGGGTTGACGGCCGCCT
>DUNX01000049.1 GCA_012839115.1 Bacillota bacterium | reverse complement strand
GCAATCAAGAAAACCACCCCGGTCAGGAACAAGATTAAGACCGGTCCCAGTAACGAGATGAGATTGTCGATCTTTCGTCTGGTATCCTGCTCATAGAAGCGGGCGATCTTTTCCAGCATATCATCGAGGTTGCCGGCTTCTTCCCCCACTCCGGTCATTTGTGTAACCAAAAAGGGGATATCTTCCTGTCCGGCGAAAAACCGGGCGAGGGTCCCCCCTTTGCGCACCTCAGTTTCGGCCTGGCCAATAACCCCGGCCAGCACCTTATTGCCGATAGTGGTCTTGAGCAACGACAAACCATCCAAAAGCGCGACCCCGCTTTTTAGCATCATCCCCAACATCCGGCAAAAACCGGCAATATTCAGGTGTAAAACCACGGGCCCCAGCAAAGGCAGGCGGAGCACCCACCGGCTCCAGGTCAACTTCCCCTGTTCGCTGAGGAAGTACAGTAAGCCGGCAACCGCCGCGCCCAGGAGAAAAACGAGGAGAACCAGGCCGTAGCGGGTTAATCCACGGCTGAGCGCCAGGACCACTTTTGTGACCAGGGGCAACTCCTCACCGAAGCGGAGGAAAAAACCCTCAAACCTCGGGACCACAAACCGGAGAAGAACAACGATGGCGACCATACTGACCGCGGTGACCAGGGAAGGGTACAAAACTTGTGATAAAACATCGGCTTTTAGCTTAATTTCATCTTCCAGAGAGCGGGCCAGTTTATCCAGGACCGGCGCAAGCAGGCCGCTGTTTTCCCCCGCCCGGACCAGGTTGATATAGAGCGGACTAAAGACTTCCTTATGGGTCTCCAGGGCCCGGGAGAAGGAGGCGCCCTCTTGCACCAAGCGGTGGATATCCAAGACGACCGGCCCGATGGCGGACTTCTCAAGCAACCGCGTGATGATCTCCATTGCTTTGCTCAGTTGCACCCCGGAATCCAGCAGCCCGCTTAATTGCTGGGTGAAAGCGAGCAAATCCTTCTTTCCCACCCTGCGGCGGAAGGAAAAGCTCTTCCCGCGGGCGACTTTTACCTCGAGGGGGTAAAGGCCCTCGTCTTTAAGGAGGCGAAGAATGGATTCCCGGTTCTCCCCGGTCCGGTAGCCGCTCCGGACGGTTCCGGCGGCATCCACCGCTTTGTAGAAAAACCGCAAAAAATCACCTTCTTAATTCTGCGTAACCCGGAGCACTTCGGCGATGGTGGTTAAACCGGCACGGACCTTCTTCCACCCGTCTTCCCGCAGGGTTTCCATGCCTTCCTCAACGGCGCAGGCCCGGATCTGCGCGCTGTTTGCCCTCTTCATCACCAAGGTCTCGATGGCCGGCGAAGTCACCAGCAGTTCAAAAAGGCCGATCTGACCACGATAACCAATATTGTTGCACCTTTCACAGCCGGCGCCGTGATAAAGGACTGACGGTGGCGATGCCAACATAGCCAGGACTTTTTCTTCCTTTGGCGTTGGCTGGTACTCCACCCGGCAGTAGGGACAGATCCGCCGGACCAGCCTCTGGGCAAGGACACCGCGGACAGTCGAAGCCACCAGGTACTCTTCGACTTTCATATCGACCAGACGGGTAAAGGCTGTGGCGGCATCGTTCGTATGTAAGGTGGAAAAAACAAGATGCCCGGTTAAAGCCGATTGGACCGCCATCTCGGCTGTCTCCAGGTCCCGGATCTCCCCGACCAGGATCACATCGGGGTCATGCCGGACAATAGTCCGCAAAGCCTGCGGAAAACCAAAATTCAGTTTCGGGCTGACCGGGATCTGGTTGACCCCCGGTAACTCGTATTCCACCGGGTCTTCAATGGTGATAATTTTCCGTTCAGGCCGGTTCAGCCGGGATAAAACCGCATACAACGTGGTGGTTTTACCACTGCCGGTAGGCCCGGTGACCAGGATCATACCGTTGGAAAGGTTGATCAAGCTCTCAAACCTCTCCAGGATGGCCTCCATCCCCAATTCGTCCAGATCCAGTAAAAGGCTCTGCCGGTTGAGGATCCTGATTACCACCTCTTCCCCGTGTAAAGTCGGGGCTACTGCCACCCGCAGGTCCAGTTCCTGAGTTGTCAAGCGCAGCCGGATCCGCCCGTCCTGCGGTAGCCGTTTTTCGGTGATGTCCATCCCGGCCATCAGCTTGATCCGGGAAATCAACGCCGGATAGAGGTTACGGGGGGGAGGAGTCCTTTCGTAAAGGACGCCGTCAATCCTGTAACGTAACTTAACCTCGTTTTCGAAGGGTTCCAAATGAATATCGCTGGCCCCCAGGCGTACTCCTTCGGTAAGGAAGAAATTAACCAGCCTGATAATGGGGGCTTCGTTGGCCAGACTCCTGACGGCATCCAAGTCGGTTATTTCCGCCCCGGATTCAATGGCCAGGTGCGCCAGGTCCTTCTCGCTAATGTCTTCCAGGATCGCGGAGACATTATGGAGCCGCTCGTGGTAATATTTTTCTAAAGCCCGGTCGATCTGTTCCTCGGTAGTTACAGCCAGTTTGATTGTGACGCCGGTTTCTCGCTTCAGCTTGTCCAGAAGGGACAGGGCCATCGGATTGGCACAGGCGACAGTGATTGCCTCGCGGTTCTTTGCCACCGGCACCACCCGGTATTCCTGGGCCTGTTGCGGGGAGATACTCTCAATCAGCTCCAGCGCCAGATCCATCCCGGCCGGTTCCACAAAAGGAAGGCCCAACTGTTCTGCCAGGGCCTGTTTCAGCGCTTTTTCCGGGAGAAACTCTTCCCGCACCATAATTTCGCCGAGGAATTCACCGGTTTCGTTCTGTTTGGCCAGGGCATAGTGGAGTTGTTCCGGAGTAATTAATTCTTTACGCAGTAATAATTCGCCCAAATATACCGGTATAGTCATAAGCTAACATACTCCTTTCCGGTAAATATTTATTTTCTATACCGGCCCGCTGATTCCTGCTGCTCTTCTCAGTTGATGAAGACTTCCTCTTTGGCGCCGGGGAAACCTCCGGAACACTGGACGCCCCGGCCAGGAAAGCCGGGAAAACAATGAATTCTCTCCAGAATATTTCCTTCGCCCAGCAGGAAAAATTGACGCCTGGAAGAATAATAATTTAAGAATGATAATAATTATGGCTGGAATTTTTTTATTTTTTTTCTTTTATCCACATATCCGACCACTTTTAAGCTGGCCTGTGTTGGAACGAATCTATTCTGTGAGGGAGCTGGATGAAGTGCTACATAAGATAAGATACTTAATTGTTCTTTCCCTCCTCATCTCTCTTCTTCCCGCTGCGGTTGGGGCTGAAGTACCACGAGATCTGGATTTTAAAAACGCCGACCTTCATGATGTGTTACGGGTTTTGGCTGAAGCAGAGGGGGTCAATATTTTTGTCGAACCTTCTGTCCAGGGAAGAGTAACCATCCAGCTAAAACAGGTGACTTTCCGCGAGGTCCTGACCCTCTTGGCCAAGGAATACCGGCTCATTGTCGACCACCGGGATAATATCTATTTTATCTCACCGGATCCCGCCCAATTAATCCGGATCGAGACGGAAGGGGAATTATTCGACGTTACAATTAATAACGCTCCCCTATATCATGTGTTAAAAGAGGTTGTCTCCCTTACGAAAAAGAACATCATTTACCCCCCGGACGCCTATGAAACCTTGACTTTATCCCTTTATTCCGTTGATCTCCCCACTTTGCTCCAGCTTTTGGCCGATTCCGCCGGCTATGAACTCCAGGCGGAAAAAGAGATTTTCCGTTTTCGCAAGAAGCTGTCGGCACGGGCCGGCGACGGCGGGTTGCAGATCGATTACGCCAACGGATTATTGTCACTACAAGCGGAAAACGTTGATATCACCCTGGTTTTGGACGCGATTTCCAAAGAAGCAGGGGTTAATATCTTGTACGGCGCCGATGTCCGCGGGCCTGTCAGTGCCCAGTTTAAAGAATTACCGGTCCTGACGGCGCTCACAACCATCCTGGAGGCACATGGTTTTTTATTTGACCGCCGGCCGGACCATTTATATGTCTACAGGACGCAAATGCACCCCAACGTTAAAATCTTTTACGACGAAGAGAACGAACTCTTTTCCCTGGCGATTAAGAACGCCCCGCTCAACGAGGTCCTGGGCGAACTGGCCCAAAAGGCCGGGGAAAACCTGATCATCTACAGCAATGTTATGTATATGATTAATAGTGTACTTTTAGACAACGTCACCCTTGAGGAGGCCTTTTCCTACCTCTTGCAAGGCACCCCTTATATCTTTCAAAAAAAAGAAAAAGCCTATGTCTTCGGTGACGGCATTAACCTGCGCCCGGAGAGCGGGGATTTGCTGGAGTCCCGCTATTACCAACTGCAATATACGGCCGTTGAGTATGTCATTGAAAACCTTCCCCCCCACTTCCCGCGGGGTAATATCCTGCCTTTCCGGGACCAAAACGGGTTGATGGTCACCGCCGGCAATAAGGTCCATGGGTTATTCGCCGAATACCTGCAGGAAATTGACCGCCCGGAAAATCGTGTCGCCACCGAGGTGATCCGCTTAAAACACCTAAAGGCGGAAACAGCCGCAACCTTGCTGCCTAGTCGGATCCCGAAGGCCGATATCATAGTGGTTAAAGAGGCCAACGCCCTGGTGGTGACCGGCTCGACAATCCAAATCAGCCAGGTCCGTCAATATATAGAAGAAATTGACCTGCAAAACCCGTTGATCCTCTTTGAGATCATCGTGGTACAGCTCAGTGACAGATCCGCCTTTAATTTTGGGCTTACCGAAGCCGGCGAGGGGAGCGCCGACGATAAAACGACTCTCAGTTGGAAAGAAGGGGCTTTACAATTAGTCGTTACCGACACCATCTTCCCCGGCTCCACTGCGGCACGGATGGCCAAGGCCTCGCTGGAAGCGATGGTCCGGGAAGGCAAGGCAAAATTATGGGCCAATCCGCAAATCACTACGCTCAGCGGTCATAAAGCCAATTTCAATGTCACCACCCGTTACCCGCGGACTGTGGCTGTAACCACCATTGTCCCGGGGAGCGACGGGACGCAGACGGAGACGGAGACCCGCCTGGTTGAGGTAATCGTCGGTATCCAGGTCAACCTCCTCCCCTGGGTCTCCGCCAGCCGGGAGATTACTTTGGAGATAAACCCGCGGATCACGGAGAGTGCACCTGACTCTCTGACCGGCTCCGACGAGACGCCGATCCCCGCCACCAGCGAACGCTCGCTGGAAGCCACCGTCCGGGTCCGGGACGGTGATCCCATCATTATCGGCGGGCTAATCCAGACCCAGGAAAGCGAGACCGTGCATAAAATCCCTCTTTTGGGTGATATCCCGCTCCTGGGCACCCTTTTCCGGTATAAGGCCACCAACAAAGAGGAGACGGAATTTGTCATTGTCATAACCCCGTATCTGCTCTCCGGTGAGTATGCCAGCCCGGAAGCAGGTAGCGGCAGCCTGGAAACGCCCGCCCCTGTTACGGTAAATGTGAAATTTTCCCAATCCGGAGAGGTTGCTCCAGATGAAACCGAAACCACGGCAGAGTCCGGGACGGACCCGGAGCAAATAACAGAACCATAGCGGCAAAGGCAATATGGACAGTAGAGGCGGTCCGGTAAAGGAGATTATGCTGATATGCTGATGAGGAAAAGATGGGATGAAGGGGGAAAAAACCGGTATCGGCGGGTTTTACTTTTTGCTTTCCTGCTCTCGACGGTCATTCCCGGACCGGCTGTCTCCGGTAGCCCCCGCCGTGACGAGGCCTTCGACCCTTTCGACTGGAACCGGGGAAACCTTCTGACTAACGGCGGGTTCGAGGAGGCGGGCCCGGACCTGATCCCCAAAGGCTGGGTCGCCAGTTACCAACGGGAAGGTTTCCGGATTGCGGTCTCTTCCGAAGCCCTTTGCAGTGGCCGGTACGCTCTAAAGATTACTTCACCGGAGCCGAATGACGTTTGGCTCGCCCAGCGGGTCCGGGTAAAACCCAATACCAACTACAGGTTCTCCGGTTGGATTTTAACGCGGAACGTGGGTCCGGCCGGCCGGATCGGCGCCAATTTTTCCCTAATCGCACCGGGTTTTTATCACTCCCCGGACATTACCGGGAATTCCATCTGGCTCTATACGGAGATTAACTTCCGTACCCACTCCCGGCAGAAGGAAGTGACTGTGGCGGTACGCCTTGGCCGTGCCGATACACCGGCCGCCGGCGCCGCCTACTTTGATCAGGTCAGCCTGGTGGAACTGGACGGCCCTCCGCCCCCGGATCATCCCCATCGCTACCTGTTTCTTTCACCGGCCGATTTCCCCCAGGAAAGGTCCGGTCCATTCTTTTGGGTCTTCCTCGCTGTCTTCGTGGCCGGTGCAGCGGTGCTTTTAACCGGCTATTCCCGTACCCGGCAGCGGCGACAAGAGAAATAATCCGCCGTTTGTTTCTCCTGTTGTTGGTGGAGATTAGGTTTAAGGTATGCGATATATATGAATAGCGCCGGCACGCTGCCGGCGCTTTCTTATTTTTCCTCCGGTTCTATTACTCCACCCCGGCGTGGGCGCGTACAGCGGCCAGCATTTTTTCCACCCGGCTTCTGGCGATGAGAAAGTCGGCTGTACCGTTGCGGGTGACCGCGTAAAAATCTTTATCGTAAGGAAGGAAGCCATAACTGATCATCTGGCGGTCGCTGGTGTCAAAGACAAAACTGACCCGGATTCCGGGTTCGCCAGCCACCAGCTGCCGGTCGTTTTCCGCATCGACCCTTAACCCGATGACCTCCTGGTAAAGCTTTTTGAAGGCCTCTTCCTCCGTTTCCCTGCCGTTCACCCGGTAAACTGCTTCACTTGCCTCTTCTTCGCCCTTTCCCCTCTTGGCCTCGGGTTTTTCTATCCGTTCGATGGTGAGCGAGTACTCTTCTTGCCCGTCCTCAATAAGAACCTGCTCCACCCGGTCAATGAAGGCCAGGAGAATAAACTTTTCCACCAGGGCGAAGGGCTTTATCTCCATAACCGGAAGGCGGCTTTTTTTCATGGCGTAGACATTATCCGCGCCGGGGGTTTTAAAATAGACCAGCCCGTCTTTGTTTTCCCCCCCAAAAAGCAGGTGTAAGGTATTTTCCGCCCCCTGCACCAAAAGCTCGCCCCTGGGGTTGGCCAGTCCGTAGCGGGAGAGGTCGGCCGGGTGGTCATCGACAAATTCGTCGATCCGCAGCATAGGCAGGTCTTGAATTACCTTGGCAAATTCGTTTCCCTCCACCCACTGGGGCCGGGCATACGGTGCATCCATCCGCCAAAGGCCGAGCCGGAATTCGGTCTCTTCCTCATCCCCGGCGAGCTCGGGTGTTTTCCGGATCTCGATCTCCGGTGCACCCGGCCATTTCCTGCGGAAATACTCCACCTCCTCCGGGTTCAACCGGGGAAGGCTCCGTTCCCGCAGATCATCCAGGGCGGCCTGGAAGTTGACCCCGTGGGTCCGCCAGACCGTATAGACCACAGGTGAACCCGCCACCTGTAAATAATAGGAGTCGCCAACGGAGGTTTTATCCCCAAGGTAAAAGACGAGTTGGCTTTGGTCCGCCAAAACCGCACGCGCTGTTGCCCTGGGTTCATCCAGGCCGTAAAGGCCAAAGTCTTCAGGTTCTTCCTCCACCACCCGTTCGGCAAAGAGACGGCTGAAACTGTAGGCAATATCATCGACCCTGGCTTGATTGAGGGCAACCGGGTAAGGCTCCTCCACTTGCCACCGGCCGTCCTTCTTGACCAGAACTACCCGGCCGGCTGCTGTCTCCAGCTCCATCCGGAGAACCGCGTTCTTCTCATGGCTGCTCAAAACGATCCGGCCGTCGTCCACTGCCGGTTCCCCCGCCCCCTGCCGGTGCCGGAGGTAAAAATAGATCCCGCCGGCCATTACCAGCAAGACCAGGGGAAAAACAAGGCTCCGCAGTAGTTTGGATCTGCTCATAGATGTCTCCTCCTTAACCAGACCACAACTCCGGCGCCCAGCGCCAACAGGGGAATAAGGATGACGACGATCCCGGAGTAAATCAGTTTTTGCCAGCCACTCATCCGGAGGCTGAGATGGATCAGGCTCCGCGGGCGGATGGAGATGACGTCTTCCCGGTCGGAAAGCCAGTTCAGAGAGTTCATGATGAAGTTAAGGTTGCCCGGAACCTGAATGAGGAATTGTGTGGCCAGGAAGTGGGAGTTGGCCGTTACCACCAACCGGGTTTCCAGTTCCCCGGTGGCTTCGGTCCATTCCTTGTCAACAACGGCTATGGCCACAGTAAAGGGCCCATCCAGATCGCCCGGTTCCTTTTCTGCAGTGGCCGGGTTGGGATCAACCTTCCCCCATGCCTTGGCGGAGGTGGTCAACAAGGGTGTGAACTCCAGTGAGCGCCGGCGGACATCCAAAATTTCCAGGGCCTGCGCCAGCGGGAAGAGCACCGGCATCCTCTCGTTGACCAAGGGTGTTAAAATCTCGTGCTCCTTCATTTCCGGCAGTAGCCATACCGGGTTACCCGCATGGCGGTCGGCATCTCCCTCCACAATCACCGCCGGCTGCAGTTTCAAGCCATAACTCCGTAGGAGCGACTGGAAGGTGGGCAAATCCGCCACGTACCAGTTGAGGATGAAAAGGGCGCGGCCTTCGGCAGCAAGAAATTCCCGGATTTTCTCTTCTTCTTCTACGGTTAAATCTCTTTTTGGTGAAAAGACCAATAACAGATCCAGATCCTCCGGGAGCTTCTCCTTGCCCACCAGGGTCAACTCTTTTAGTTCATAATTTTCATGGCGCAGTCTTTCCCGCAGGTTAAGCGGGAGTTCTTCTTCGCCGTGGCCTTTCAATGCATAGACCTTCGGATTTTTTTCCGCGGTCACATACATGATCGCACTGGTGAACCGCTCCTCCGCCACCAACCCGGTTACTTCCGGTTGAAACGGGTTCTGGTAATTGATATTAAACAATTCCCATCTATCGATGACCCGGTATTTATCCCCGCTAGCCACAATATAACTGCCTTCGTTGATCCCCTTCCCTTCCGGGTCAAACTGCCGGATAAACGCCGGTTGCCGGTAAGGATCAAGGTATTCCACGGAAACCCGCGGTGTACGGCGGCTGTACCTCCTGGCCACCTCATCCACCATCCGGTTTTCTTTCCCGGGCTCGGCCACCCCGTAGATGGCCACATCCTGTTCCAACCGGTCCAGGATCTGCAGTGTCTGCTCGGATAGGGTAAACAGGCGGTTTTCCGTAAGATCGAGCTTTACAGGGACCTGCTCGACCAAGAGGTTTAAAACAATTAACAAGACAACCACAATCACCGTAAGTAAGGTGGCATGTCCACCATACTTAAACTTTTTTGTTTGAAAAGACGCCAAGATTTTCAAGTTTTTCATCCCTCTCCCCCCCTTTTCAGCTCCATCTTCTCTTCTCAATTACCCGGATGGTCAGAAAGATAAAGGCAAAGCAGAAACTAAGGTAGTAAAAGACAGAACTGAGACTGAGGACACCCATGGCAAACCCCTGAAACCGTTGGAGCAGGGAAAACCAGTCGAGAAACCTGATGGTCAGGCCATGGTAAAAAAGGGGGTTAACCATATAGACGCCAACAACAACCGCCACCCCCAGCAGCCCGGTCAAGCCGGTGGCAAGAATATTCCGGAGATTGAGATAGAACAAAGCTGTTACCCCGGCCACCAGTAGCCCGGCAAAAACAAGCCCCGCAACCTTGCTGGTGGGGATGGCTTGTTTCACCCAGTCAATAATCCAGATGAAAAGGAGCGTGGCAAAGGTCGCCACCGCCGCCACCGCCTGGTTGTTGGTTAACGAGGAAATAAAGAGGCCGACAGAGATAAAACAGGCCCCCAACAGGAAAAAGCCGATATAACCCCCGACAATCTCCCAGACCGCAATATAGCCGTAGAAATTCATAATTACCGGATAGATGCCGGTGATTAATAGGGTGAGAAGAAAGACGGTCACCGCTGCCAGGTATTTGCCGACGACAATATCGGCAATCCGTAACGGAGAGGTCAGGAGCAACTGGTCGGTCTTGTGCCGCATCTCTTCAGCCAGTAGTTTCATGGTCAACAACGGCACCACAATCAAAAAGATAAAGGTGATGCTGCCAAGGGTATCAATATAATCGGAATTGCCTGGGAGTAAATTGGTCAGGGCAAAAAAGAAACCGGATATTAAGAGAAAAAACCCGATAAAAACGTAACCGGCCGGAGAAGAAAAATAGGCCTGCAGTTCACGGTGGTAGATGGCTTTCACGCTGTTTTACCCTCCCCCTGTCTGTATTTGTCTATCTTTGAGCGTTTATTTCTTCTCTTTAGCACGCTCTGCATGAAATATCCGTAATGTCACAAAGCCTGCACCAGCTTCCTGGTAAAATAACGCTTTTCTTGGCTTTTTGTTCCCGGATCACCGGTAAGTAAAGAGACAACTCCTGGAACCGGGGCTTGTCATGTTTGCCCCGGAAAGCGCGGCGGCAGGAAGCGAAAGAAAAAGACAGCCAAAAGCCGCCTTTCCTTTAATAACCAGGTCAGCAGCGCTTTCGCGCGCACGCGCGACCGGGTTGACGAATTTCATCCATATCTACGGGACCTATCTTGGAAATCCATCCCGGAACTAACCAATAAAGCGACTGCGTAAGACATAAGCGCTTTGACCTGCAAGCACTGGCAGGTAGAGTTATAACGGGGACAGATAGTCATTAATCCGCATCTGGGCTTCCTGGGAATACTCTTCCACCGACGCCCGGGGTGTATTGTGCCCGTGCTCCAACTCCCACTCGATGGTGTAGAAGATATCCATGATCCCGAAGGCGGCCTGGAAGTTAAAGACGCTCAGCTGTTTATCCCAGATCATCTGGGCCATCTGGATCGACTCCTCGTCGGTCACCCGCATTTCCAGCCATTCTTCGTTCTTTTCTTCCATAAGCAGCAGTTCGCCGCCGATTTTATAGGGTTCGGTCAAAGCATCTTCCACCATGGCCACCTGTTCCGGGTTCTTGACGGTTACCGGGAAGGTCTTGAGGTGATGGCCGGAAGCCTCCGCCGTATACTCCTTCATCTTTGGCCCCATTGGGAAGAGGATTATCCCGTACTCATCGTTCATGTTGTCCCGCATCTTATCGATATTCCAAAACTGGGCGCAAAGCATCCCCATTTTCCCGTCGAGGAAGGCCTGGACCGGGTAGTCATACGGGGCGCCGTCCGGTTTAACCAGCATAACCTTGTATTTTACGGCCAAATCCTGGAAGAACTGGAGGGCTTCAATGGCATTGGGGTCGCCCATGCTGAACCGGGGGTTCCTTTTATCGGAGATATCAATAAAATGGGCGTCATTGGAGAGGAGCAAACCGCACCAAACCTTGCCGGTAGCGCCGCCAATCCCCCATTGGTCAATGATCCCGTCGCCGTCGGTATCTTTCGTTATTTTCTGGGCAAACTCGAGCATCTTATCCCAGGTCCACTCATAATTGAAAAAGACCTCATACAGGTTGGGCAGCCCTTCCCGCTCAAACAAGGTCTTATTAAAGAAAATTACCCCCCTGGGCTCGATCCTCCCGATCTCGTAGCCATAAACATCTCCATCCAGGACGGCAAAGTCCACGGTCTCCCTTTGGAACTTGGGGGCACTGAAATCAAAGACATTCAGCGAGGAAAGGTTGAGACAGAAATTATTCAGGAGCAGCGTCGGATAGAACCAGTCAATCTGCACGCTGGCAATGTCGGCCATGGCATCCCCCGCCATTACGGTGGTGATATATTTGGCCGTAAACTCGCCCCAGGGAACAGTCAGGTAATCAATTTTTACATTATACTTCTTCCCGACCTCCGCTTCCCTCTGCAGCCGCAGGTCCTCCCGTTCCGACCGGCCTGCCTGCGGTTTATATTCCCACCAGGTCGCATAAGTAATGGTCCGGCCGCCAAAATCATGTTTCTTCTCTTTCCCGCCGGCCACCATGGCAACGGCCAGGATCACAAAGATTAATCCTGCCAAAATCACCAGGAACAACTTGTTTTTCTTCAAAATTTAACCTCCCCCTTTTTCCTGTGCCTTCCCCTATTCCGGTCCTCTGCAGGTAATAACCGGTATCATGAAAATGGCTCCTTCTCCGGGAACGGTCCGGAAAATACCGCCCCGGGTTTGCTGGGAATTTCGTCACGCTAAAAAGATGGCGCGAACGAGGAAAGACAAGGCAAACCCGGCACTTGACAGCAGGGAAAGCGCGTTGCCCCGCTTTCCCTGCTGCTAAATGGGACAAAAAACCAGAGATACCAGGTTAACGAGATGGTTACCGGGACCACACGGTGTAACCGGCGACTAAAGCAACAAGAAATCACTAATCCGCATCTGGGCTTCCTGGGAAACTTCTTCCACCGCCGCCCGTGGCGTTTTGATCCCGTGTTCCAACTCCCACTCGAGGGTATAGAAGATATCCATGATCCCAAAGGCTTCCTGCAAATTAAAGACACTCAACTGTTTGTCCCAGATCATCTGGACCACCCGGATTGATTCTTCGTCGGTTACCCGCATTTCCAACCATTCTTCATTTTTCTCCTCTATAATCGCCAGTTCTCCGTCGAGCTCATAAGGTTCGGTCAAGGCATCTTCCACGATGGCCACCTGTTCCGGGTTCTTGACGGTCACCGGGAAGGTCCGGATGTGGTGGCCGGTAGCCTCCGCTGTATATTCCTTCATCTGTGGTCCCATGGGGAATAAAACTATCCCGTACTCATCGTTCATGTTGTCCCGCATCTTGTCAAGGTTCCAAACTTGAGCGCAAAGCATCCCCAATTTCCCGTCGAGGAAGGCCTGAACCGGGTAGTCATATGGGGCGCCTTCCGGTTTAACCAGCATAACCTCGTGTTTTATGGCAAAATCCTGAAAAGCTTGGAGGGCTTCAAGGGTATTAGGATCGCCCATACTGAACCGGGGATTCCACTTATCGGAGATATCGACAAAATGGGCATCATTGGAGAAAACGAAACCGCCCCAAAGCCGGCCGGTAGCGCCGCCAATCCCCCATTGGTCAACAATCCCGTCGCCGTCGGTATCTTTCGTTACTTTCTTGGCAAACTCGAGCATCTTATCCCAGGTCCACTTGTAATTGAAGAAAATCTCATACAAATTGGGGAGTCCTTCCCGTTCAAACATGGATTTATTAAAGAAGATCACCCCTCTGGGCTCGATCCTCCCAGTCTCGTAGCCGTAGACCTCCCCGTCCAGGGTGGCAAATTCTATACTCTCCCTTTGGAACTTGGGCGCGTCAAAATCAAAAACGCCCAAAGAGGATAGGGAGAGACAGCAATTATTCATCAGTAGTGTCGGATAGAACCAACAAACCTGGACACTGACGATGTCGGCCATGGCATCCCCTGCCATCACGGTGGTGATATATTTGGCCATAAACTCTCCCCAGGGAACATTCAGGTAATCAATTTTTACATTATACTTCTTCCCGACCTCCGCTTCCCTCTGCAGCCGCAGATCCTCCCGTTCCGACCGGCCTGCCTGCGGTTTATATTCCCACCAGGTCGCATAAGTAATGGTCCGGCCGCCAAAATCATGTTTCTTCTCTTTCCCGCCGGCGGCCACGGCAACCGCCAGGATAACAAAGATTAATCCCGCTAAAATCACCAGGAACAACTTGTTTTTCTTCAAGTGTAACCCCCCTTTTTCTCTCTGCCTTCCCATAAGCCGGCCCTCTGCAGGCAATGACCGGCATAGTGGAAACGGATCCTTCTCCGGGAACGGTCTGGAAAATACCGGCGCCGGGCTTGCGAATGCGTCACGCGAAAGACGGCGTGGACGAGCAAAGTCAGGGCAAACCCGGCGCCTAAGGGCCGGAAGAGCGTCTAGCTCCGCTCTTCCGGCCATCACAAAGGAAACAGATTACCAGGGTTACAAAACAGGTTGCGAGATCGATCGCTGCATGTAACCGGCGATTAAAGCATCAAGGAATCGTTAATCCGCATTTGGGCTTCTTGGGCGTACTCTTCTACCGCCGCTTGCGGCGTGCTGTTCCCTTTCTGGAGTTCGTCGTCGATTGTGTAGAAGATATCCATGACCCCAAAGGCTTCCTGCAGATTGAAGATGCTGTTCTGTTTATCCCAGATCATCTGGACGATCTGGATCGACTCATCGTCGGTCACCCGCATTTCCAGCCATTCTTCGTTCTTTTCTTCCATAAACAGCAACTCGCCGCCGACTTTGTAGGGCTCGGTCATCTCGTTTTCCACAATCGCCACTTCTTTCGGGTTCTTGACCGTGACCGGGAAGACCTTGAAGTGGTGCAGAGTGGCTTCGGAGGTGTATTCTTTCATCCGCGGTCCCATGGGGAACAGGATGACCCCGTACTCGTCGCTCATGTTGTCACGCATTTTATCAATATTCCACATCTGCGCGACAAGCATGCCCACTTTCCCGTCGAGGAAAGCCTGGACCGGATAGTCCCATGGCGAACCTTCCGGTGAGATCATGATAACTCTTTCTTTTAAGATAAAGTCCTGATAGGCCTGGAGGGCTTCAAGAGCAGCCGGGTCGCCCAGGCTGAACCGGGGGTGCCACTTATCGGAAATATCGATGAAATTACCACCATTGGAGATAATAAAGCCCCGCCAGACCCGGCCGGTCGCGCCGGCGAGTCCCCACTGGTCGATGACCCCGTCGCCATCGGTATCCCTGGTCAGTTTTTTGGCGACTTCCAGCATTTTATTCCAGGTCCATTTGTAGTTGAAAACCGTATCGTAGATGTCGGTGATCCCTTCCCGCTCGAACATGGTCTTGTTAAAGAAGATTACCCCTCTGGGCTCGATCCTTCCAATCTCGTACCCGTAGACCGATCCGTCCAGGGTGGCAAAGTCTATGGTTTCTTTCTGGAATTTGGGGGCCTTAAAGTCAAAGACACCCAGCTCACTCAGGTTCATACAGAAATTATTCAAGAGCAGCGTCGGGTAGAACCAGTCGGTCTGGACACTGACGATCTCGGCCATGGCATCCCCTGCCATCACGGTGGTTATATATTTGGCCATAAACTCTCCCCAGGGAACAGTTAGATAATCAAATTTCACATTGTACTTCTTCCCGACCTCAACCTCCCGCTTTAGCCGCAGATCCTCCCGTTCCGACCTCCCAGCCACCGGTTTAGCCTCTTCCCACCAGGTTGCCCAAGTAATTGTCCGGCCGCCAAAATTGTACTTCTTCGCTTTCCCGCTGGCCACAACGGCGGCCACCAGCATAATAAAGATCAGCACAATCAGGGTGAGTAAAAAGAGCTTCCGTTTTCTTTGCATAGCAATCCCTCCTCATTTATTTTATATATATTTTTTAAGGGCGAACATATGGAAACTTAGAATGACAAGGCGTCATTAATCCGCATCTGGGCTTCCTGTGCAAACTCTTCCACAGCGGCCGTGGGCGTTTTATTCCCGGTCATTACCTCCCACTCGAGGGTGTAGAAGATATCGTTGATCCCGAATGCCCATTGGAGATTAACGACACCCAGCTGTTTCTCCCAGATCATCTCGACAGTCTTGATCGACTCTTCGTCGGTGACCATTAATTCGTAGTAGTCCCGCCAGTCGTCGGGGCCTTCATCCGGGAACGGTTCGGTCATGGCATCCTCCACAATCGCCACTTCTTTGGGGTTCTTCACCGATACCGGCATAGTCTTGAAATTGTGTCCCGTCAATTCAGAGGTATACTCCTTCGCTTTCGGTCCCATCGGGAATAAAACGATCCCGTATTCGTCCTGCATGTTCCCTTTCATATAGTCGTTGATCTTCCAAAACTGCCCGACCAGCATCCCGAGTTTGCCTTCGATAAAGCTATGAACGTTGTAATCCCAAGGCGCCCCCTCCGGCGGCATCAATACCACCTGGTGCTTGAGGATAAAGTCCTGGTGCGCCTGGAGCGCATCGATGGCATTGGCGTGGGTCAGGCCGAATTTTGGATTGTCAAAATCGGAGATATCTATATAATGAGCGTTGTTGGAGATGACAAAACCCCGTTCCAGCCTTTGGGCGGTACCACCAATCCCCCACTGGTCAATTACACCGTCTCCGTCGGTGTCTTTTGTCAATGCTTTTGCAAATTCGAGCATTTTGTCCCAGGTCCACCCATAGTTAAAGAATGTCTCATATAAATCGGGCAGGCCTTCCCGGGCGAACATACTCTTGTTCCAGAAAAGGACGCCCCGGGGGTAGAGCCGGCCGGTTTCATAAGCGTAGACCTTTCCGCGGTAAGTGCCGAGATTTACCGTAACCGGTTCAAATTTTTCAGTGGTAAAATCAAATACCCCTAAATCGCTCAAGTTTGTACAGAAATTGTTCATCAAAAGCGTGGGATAAAACCATTCAGCCTCCACAATGGCGATATCCGCTATGCGGTCGCCGGCCATGACGGTCGTGATGTACCTGCCCAGGTATTCCCCCCAGGGGATATTGACGTAATCGATCTTTACGTTATATTTCTTTTCCACCTCAGCAGCCCGCCGGGCCTTCCGCTCCATCTCCAGGGAAACCCCGGGATCCGGGCGCAAATCCCACCAGGCGGAGTAAGTAATTGTCCGCCCGCCAAAATTATGTTTCTCCTCTTTTCCCCCGGCCGTAATGGTAACCGCCAATATGAGCAGAACCAATCCGCCAATAACAATTACACGAAACCAATTTTTCATTTCCCTTACTGACCCCCCCTTTTTTTATATTATTCTATCTTGCCGTAGTCATGCTTTTAGCCAGCTGAAAAAAGAACCCCATAGCCCGGCGAACCCGCAATCCTGCTTTGCATGTTATTAGAAGATTAGCGAATCATTAATCCGCATCTGCGCTTCCTGGGCATACTCTTCCACCGCCGCCTGCGGGGTTTTGGCGCCGGTCTGGAGTTCCCATTCCAAGGTATAGAAGATATCCATGACATCAAAGGCCGATTGGAGATTAAAGACACTGAGTTGTTTATCCCAGATCATCTTCACCGTCTCGATGGACTCTTCATCGGTCATCCGCATCTCGTAATACTCCCGCCAGTCGTCGGGGTCTTCATCCGGATGCGGTTCGGTCATGGCATCTTCCACTATCGCCACTTCTTTGGGGTTTTTTATGGTGATTGGCATCACTTTTACAAAATGACCGGTAAGCTCCGATGTATACTCCTTCATGCTGGTGCCCATCGGGAATAAAACTGCGCCGTATTCATCTTGCATTTTTGTTTTCAAGCTGTGGAGCTTGTAGATCTGCCCGACAAGCATCCCTACTTTTCCTTCGATAAAAGCCTCGATTGCATAATCCCACGGCGCGCCCTCCGGCGGAACCAGGATTACCTGGTGTTTGAGGGTGAAATCCTGGTAGGCCTGGAGAGCCGCGATGGCGTTGGGGTCGCCCAAGGCAAAACGGGGCTTGCTTTTGTCGGAAATATCAATAAAATTGGCGCCGTTGGAGATGATAAAGCCCCGCCAAACCCGGCCGGTCCCGCCGCCGAGGCCCCACTGGTCAATAATACCGTCGCCGTCGGTATCCCTGGTCAATTTTTTGGCGTATTCCAGCATCTTATCCCAGGTCCACTCATAGTTAAAGAAGACGTCGTACATGTCGGTGATGCCTTCCCGCGCAAACATGGTCTTGTTGAAAAAGACCACACCCCGGGGGTATACATTACCGATTTCGTAGCAATAAATTTCTCCGTTGTACTCACCAAAGGTGACGGTTTCGCGTTGGAATTTTTCGTCATTAAAATCAAAGACACCCAGTGAGGAGATGGGAAGGCAGAAATTATTCAACAGCAGTGTGGGGTAAAACCAGTTGACTTCAACACAGGCGATGTCGGCCATGCTGTCCCCGGCCATCACCGTCGTGATATACCGGGCCAGGTATTCCCCCCAGGGGATATTTGCGTAATCAATCTTTACGTTGTATTTCTTTTCCACCTCGGTCACCCGCCGGATCTGCCGGTCCATCTCTACCGAAGCACCGGGCTGCGGGCGCAATTCCCACCAGGCGGAATATGTAACCGTCCGGCCGCCAAAATCATATTTCTCCTTGCTGCCGGCAACTGCGCCGGCCAGGGCCAGGACCAACAGAGCCGCCGTCAATCCCAGGCAGGTAATGAAGGATTTTCGCTGTTTCGTAATGACGACCATCCCCTTTCATTTTCGCCCAGTTTCCCCCTGAAAACCGGGGGAAACTGGGCGAACCTTCTACGAACTTGAATTAAAACCGCAACGAGTCATTAATCCGCATCTGGGCTTCCTGCGCATACTCTTCCACGGCCGCAGTGGGCGCTTTATTCCCGGTCATTACCTCATGCTCGATGGTATAGAAAACATCGTCGATTCCGAAAGCCCACTGGAGATTAAAGACGCTGAGCTGTTTATCCCAGAGCAACTCTACCGTTGCGATCGACTCCTCGTCGGTCACCCGCAATTCGTAGTATTCCCGCCAATCGTCGGGGTCTTCGTCCGGGTGCGGTTCGGTGATGGCATCCTCCACAATCGCCACTTCTTTGGGGTTCTTCACTGTTATCGGCATAGTCCTCACCAAATGGCCGGTCAATTCGGAGGCGTACTCTTTGGCCTTCGGGCCCATCGGGAATAAAACGATCCCGTATTCGTCTTTCATGTCCTCTTTTATCTGGTCGATCTTCCATATTTGCCCGACCAGCATCCCGAGCTTACCCTCAATAAAGCTCTGAACATTGTAATCCCAAGGCGCCCCCTCCGGTGTCATCGATACTACCTGGTGCTTGAGGATGAAATCCTGGTGCGCCTGGAGTGCCTCGATGGCATTGGGGTGGGTCAGGGCAAATTTGGGGTTATCCTTATCGGAGACATCAATATAATGGGCGTTGTTGGAAATGACAAAAGCCCGTTCCAGCCGTTGGGCGGCGCCGCCGATCCCCCACTGGTCAATAATACCGTCGCCGTCAATATCTTTAGTCAACGCTTTTGCAAATTCAAGCATTTTCTCCCAGGTCCACTTATAGTTGAAGAAAAGTTCATATAGATCGGGCAGGCCTTCCCGGGCAAACATGCTCTTATTCCAATAAAGAACTCCCCGGGGATAGAGCCGGCCCACATCGTACGCATAGACACCGCCGCGGTATGTACCAAATTCCACCGTTTCCCGCTGGAATTTCTCAGCGGTGAAATCAAATACCCCTAATTCGCTCAGGTTTGTACAGAAATTATTCAACAGCAGCGTTGGGTAGAACCAGTTGGCCTCGACATTGACAATATCACCCATGCTGTCGCCGGCCATCACCGTTGTAATATATCTGGCCAGGTACTCCCCCCAGGGGATATTGACATAATTGATCTTTACATTATATTTCTTTTCCACCTCAGCTACCCGCCGGGCTTGCCGCTCCATCTCCACGGAAGCCCCGGGGTCCGGGCGCAATTCCCACCAGGCAGAGTAAGTAATCGTCCGCCCGCCAAAATTGTACTTTTCCTTACCGCCGACTGTGACTGCGCAGGCCACCAGTGCCAGCAGAAGCAAACCACCGGTGATGATCAGGAAAACTTTGCTCCTTTTTTGCATGCTGAACCATGCCTCCTTTTGCCTTTTTTTTAATTTTTGATTTGTCCCCTTAACCGTAGAACTAAACTCGATTTTACTTTTTTGTTACATTTTCATAATCGATTCTTAATATAGTATATTCTCCATCCGCCCACCATTTCCTCCCGGTTGCCACTTTAACCGATAATCCCCGACCTTTCGATACTCTCCACGAAGTACCGCTGGGCGATGAGGTAGATAATGATCAACGGCAGGATTACCAGAACACTGCCGGTGTTGTTAAGCATGGAAGCATACGCCGGGCTCATCGTCGCCATCGGGCCAAATTCTTGATAATTAATGGATACGGCTAAAGAGGAAAGGACTGTCGGCAGGGTCGCCATCCTTTCCAAGAAAAGGGTGGTGTAAAAGGTATCAGTCCACTGCCAAACAAAGGAGAATAAAAAGATCGTAACCATCATCGGGATGGCAATGGGTAACATGATATAGTAAAAAGTTTTATAAGGGCCGGCCCCGTCCACATAAGCCGATTCTTCAAGCTCCTTGGGCGCCCCCCGGAAAAACTGCCGCATCATATAAATATACAGCCCGTTCCGGAGGCCGGTGCCGGTAAGCGAGGTCAGAACGAACGGCCAAAACGTATCGATCAGGTTAATTGTATTTCCGCTGATCAGTTTTATAACCCCAAAAATATCAAAAAAGCGGAAACGTAAAAACATCGGGACCATGATCGTCTGCGGTGGAACGACCAGCATCACGAGGACCATCCCAAAGAGCAATTTCTTAAAGGGAAAGTTAAACCTGGCAAACCCGTAACCCACCAGCGTACAAGAGATAATCTGGAGAACACCGGTGAGCAACGACAGCCAAAGCGAGTTGAAAAAGGTCCCGGGAAAACCCATGTGTTTCCAGACAACCTGGTAGTTTTCCCAAGTGAAATGTTTGGGAACATAGCAAACGGTAATATCATAGAGGTCACGCTCGGCCATGACGGAGACGGATAGCTTGGCGGCAAGGGGGTAGAGGATCAAAAAACAGATCCCTGCCACTAAAATGGTGCGTACAGTCACCCATAAAAACTTTTTGGCCTGGAAAAAAACGGAATGCCGCCAGTTTGCCCGCTGTTCTTTGGTCTCAATCGCCTGTCCTGCTTTTTCTAAGGATAAGGCCTTCATCTTCTCACCTCTTTAACTCTTCCATGAATAATCACGCATGCCCGCACAAAATTTTTTCTCCGCCGTCTAGTCATGATAAAAGACCCACCTGGAGATGACCCCAATCAGGATGCCCAGGATCCCTAAAATAACCAGGAAATACACCCAGGCAATGGCGGAACTGAAGCCAAACCTTGACTCGGCAAAAGCCGTGTTCTTGATGATCTCCATTACCGGGTTGTTGGGGTTGGTGAACGAGTAAATTACGGTGTAGACTGTGTTCACCAAGATCAAAGGGCTAATCATCGGGAATGTGATCTTCCAGAAGTTCTCCCACCCGGTTGCCCCCTCCATGGTCGAGGCTTCATAGAGGGACGGGGAGATGGTCTGTAAACCGGCGAGGAAGATTAAAATCTGGACCCCTGAAGCCTTAACGATCTCATATAAACGGTCGACCGCATCGATAATATACCCGACAAACCGCGGGTGCAGCCTGGTCTCGAGCAACAGGGTACGTAGTTCCAAAGCGCGGACCGCGCCGGCCGCGGTATCCGGCTGGATAGCGCCGGACATAATCCCCAGAAGCAAATCGTTATTCTCAACCGCCAGGATAATTCCGGAAGTCAGGATGACGGGGAGGAAGAAGATGGCCCTTGCCACCGCCCGCCCCCGGAATTTCTGGTTAATCAAATTGGCTGCAAAAAAGCTAAAGATGATGATGAGCGGTACGTCGGTGATCATTTGGATGATCGATTCCACCAAAACCCGGCGGAAAGTCGGGTGCACCATAAAGGCCCGGTGGTAATTGCCAAACCCGACCCCGGTCATTTCGTAGCCCTGGGTACCAATTTGGATGCTGTTAAAACTAAAGATTACTGATTGCAGAAACGGGTAGAGGAAAAAGAAGATCAGCCCGAGTAAAAACGGGGAGATAAAAACATAACCCGCAATCGCTCTCCTCTTTTCCATGGCTATATGCGTTGTTGTTTCTTTGCCGCCGAAGTTCAGCTTCAGTTTTAGGTCGCCAAGCCCCTTCTTCACCTTTAGCAGGAAATCTTGGAAATTAAATTTCATCGGTCTCACCTGCCCTCCCGTAACACATGATAACTTTCAGCCGCCAGTCTTATTCCTTCCACAGTAACCGGTTCCCGGTTGTAGTTAACCATGATGGTTTTCCCCTTTTCAAAGGTTACTTTATAGACATTATCGGCCAACCGCCGGTGGTCAATAATGCGTTGCCCCCGTATATCCCCCAGTACTTCCTGGGCTTCGCGGTAAAATGCCACCGCCTGATCGAACCACTTTTTATATTCTACCGAATACAGGTAGTCGTAATCGGTCTCTTTAATCAGGGAGTTATCCCGGTAAATCCAGGTGAAATAAAGACCGCCACCGGTTTCGATGGTTTTCAAAAACGCCCGCCGCGGATCACCGGCGAGATTAACCGGTTCCCCGGCATAATCAACATGCCCGCAGGTGACGATCTGGTAGAAGGGGATACCTTCGTCGGTAATCAGGTAGTGGTTGGAATCCAGCGGCATATTGAGGATATGCGCTGTATGGGCCAGGGCGTAGACGTTAACCCCTTCGGCCAGCAACCGGTATCCGGAACCGGTCATCTTCGCCAGTTCTCCCCCGATATACTGCTGGGCCTGGGCCCGGTCGACCAGCCGTTTCTCCCGGTAATTGGCGTTCAAATCCTGTCCCATGGTGGTCAAAGAAAGACCTTTAACATCCAAAGACCGGTACCGGCGCAAAAAACGGTCTACATACCGCCCGATCCGGGAAGGACAGACCATGTATTGCGCCCGTTTTTCCTTGTCTTCCTGATAGGTTGCGAAGTTGATATCATACAAGACACCGACATCCTGGTTGATAAAACGGGAGGCGGCGGTCCGCGTGTTAAAGCCCCTCAAGATCCCGGCTTTTTTGGCGTATTCAAAGGTAACGGATGGGTAGAATTCCACATTGTTCGCTTCTAAATATCTGGCCAGCCGGGTGAAGCCGGCCCGTCCGCCGAGTTCATTTAAAATATTAATACTACTCGGCAAACCTTGGCGGAGCCCGCCGTTAAACCACCCGGTATAACGCAGCTTAAGGTTGGTAACATCCGACGCCAGCAGGCTGTCAACCACCTCTCTGGCTTCGCTGAAAGTGGTCAACGCCTCAATCCGGCGGGCCGGAACCCCGAGGAACGGTTTGATCTTGTCAATTCCGCCCACCATTTCAAGGTAGAACGGTACTGCACCGGCGGTACGCTCGGTTTTTAAAACGCCTTTCTTGAGCAAATAATCCCGGTAATACTCGGCCATGCCCACATAATCCGCTTTCTCCCCGCTCAAAAAGGCATAACGGATCTGGAAATCCCCTTGCGTAATCCGCCTCTGGTATACCTTGATCACGTTATTCCCGGCCAGTGTGGTCAGGTCAATCGTGCCGTGGGCAACGGAGCTGAATTCCGCGCAGACCGTATTATAAGAATGGATCCTGCCGGCGACATCAGCAATGATCGTAGCCAGGGCGTCACCCTTTTCAATAATGGCAAAAAAGGCCTGGTCACCCTGTTTCATGCCGTAGACCGGGAGATAAACCTGTTCGCGTTCCTCAAAAATCTCCGTGTATTGCCGGGCGTAATCCCGCCCGTAAACGGGGCCGTAATATGCACGGTGCCGGGTTTTTCCGTTATTCAGATGGATTAGGGCCCCGGACCCGTCGGGAACGAAAACATACCCCTCGGTCCCGGGCCCGGCGGCGCCAAAGAACTCCAGGACTTTAATCTCAGTCAACGGGTAGGAAGAATGATAGACCACTTCATTACTGGGTATGGTCACCATGAGGTTCTCCCCGTCCAAGGTGTAATAAAGCGGAATTGTAAAAACATCCTTGGGTACTTCCTTCTCGGGCACTTCGTTTTCCCTGTGGTCTTCGTTGACTTCTTCCAGCGTATACCCGGCCTCCACAAAAATCTCGTCCAGTTGACGCAGGACAAAGAGGCTCAAATTCGGCCGCAGGACATAGACCACGTCATGCCGGCGCAATGCCGGGTGCTCACTCACGAGTTTCTGCCTTTCCCTGCGGTCCTCCACTTCATTCAGGTCAATTTTGATATAGCGCCGTTGCAAGTTCCTTTGTTGCGAGGAGCTAATCTTCTCCGAAACCTGATCAAAGCGTTCGCCGGTGATTTTTTCCGGGATAATATAGACTTCTTCTTTTTTGCCAATGGTATAAGTAACTTTTACCCCGTTTGCCAGCTTCTCGGCTTCAAATTGCCCGTACTCAATACTCTCGCTGGCGTTATCCATCGTCCTTCTGTGGGCGTGCGGGGTGTAGAAAGTAATGCTCAATTGCGATCCCAGTTTGGTTTTGTTAATCCCCACGGCCACCGGATCCGCTGCCCGGCCGGGAGGGTTGCTGTACCATATTTCACCGGTTTTTTTCTTCAGTACCGCCACTTCGGTGGTTTTTTCCGAGAAATAGAGGGCGAGAAATTCATTCTCCGCCACCTTTTCCAGGGCGTCCAAAACCGGTGGCGCGCCCCCTGTTACCGGCGAATTGCCGGCGGGCGTTTCTCCGCCGGCGGCAGGCGCCGGCAAACCCTCTTCCGCAGCGATGTCAGTGGCAGGGCGGAAGAGAAGACCTCCGGCGCCGGCCACCAAGACAATTATAAAGGCAATCACCATAAAAGATCGGGTTTTCATCAGTGTGATCCCCTTCCTTTAAAGTCGAAATGCAATTTCCCGGTATATTGTATAGACAAAACTAATCATCTGCTGTAACAGGCTGAAAACCAATAAGCCAATAAAGATCATCAAACCCATTCCCACCACTGACAGGAGGCTGGTAAAGACAGACTTCCCCATGGTGTATTGGTGGGTGACCGATAACCCCGCCAGGATCAGGACCCCGCTCCAAAGCACGGAAACAGAGGTAAAGAAGAAATAAAAGGCCCCCTCCTCCATATTAATGATCCTGCTGAAGGGGATCAACGGGAGGTTAATAAGGATGAGCGGGACCAAGGCATAGGCGGTGGCGATCACGATATCCCTGTAGCTTCCTTCCCCTTCCATCAAAGTGGTTATAGCCCAATTGGCTGTGGTCCAGAGGAAAAAGGGCAGGAGGACACTGATGATCTCAATGAAAACATTCAGCTCTTTCGGGTCATTCTCGTTGAAAATAAAACCCGTGTATTGCCGCCGCAAAATATAGGTGACAATCAGCAGCACAAGAAAGGTCAAGGCCGCCGAGATGCTCCCTCTTTTCTCGTGTTTCAGGTCCCAGAAACCCTTGAAGGGGTGAAAAATTGCGTAAAGCGAAAACTTCAGGCTGTCCAGGTATTTCATATCTCTTCAACCTCGCTTTGGTACTCCCCGTAGGCGCTTTTCCGGCCTTTCTCCCGTACTCTACCGATAACATAAAGCGCAAGTACGAAGGCGACCAGGACCCCGACGATCAGCCCGAAATTCCTGCCGATCACTTCCCGCCGGTGATAATAAAAGGCCCGGGAGTAGTATTTACGGTGGTTGCCCAATTTAAAGTTTTTCAGCGCCTCTTCATATTTTTCCTGCCGCAAAAGAGCACGGCCAATTCCCACATAGGCCATTTCAAAATTGGCGTTCTGAAGCAGGACTTCTTCCCAGCACGCGGCCGCTTCATTATACTTTCCGATAAAATGCAGGCGGACCGCTTCCCGGATCAACCGGCCATAGGCGGTGACTGCGAACTCGGTCACCGTACCGGCCTCATAATCCAGGACCAGTATATTATCGCCAAGATAATCGAAGGCCACCGGGTTCCGGAAGTTGCCGAAGCGCTCGCCGATGGCGCCGAAGATGTACAGGAGGTTGCCTTCACTGTCATACGTGAAGATCCGGCCGCGGCGCCGGTCCAGGACACTGTAAATCCTGAACTCGTCATCAACAGCCACATCCACCAGCATTGACGGGCCGCGCACCGAGCCTTTCCGGGCGATTAAGATATCCCCAACCGGCGGGAAATACCCCCGGCGACGCAAAATATCATCACCCATCAGGTTCAAACGGCGCACCGGCGCATAACGGTCATCTTCGCTTCTGGCGCCAATCGCCCGTTGGATATCCCACTCATTCAAAGCGCTGGTGGTTACGTAGATAAAACCTTCCTCATCAATACAGAGGTTATTGTATTCGGTTGGGACAAAGAGGGCCATCCTTTCCCGTTGCTCCCGGGTGGCGATCATTTTCCAGAAATAATCCACCGGATTCCAGGCAACCCGGGTGGCCCCCATATAACTGCGGAAAAGACCGTCCGGTGTCAGTTCAATTAAACCCTGGTTCATATGACGCGCCACCACATAAATCCGCCCCGCGCGGTCTACCACCAGTTTGGTCGGTTGATAAATAAAACTCTCTTGGATGATATCGGATTCCGGCGGGCCGATCTCCCGGAGAAAATTCCCGGCCGGGTCCAATTCCACCAAACGGTTGTTGTCGGTGTCGGCCACGTAAATATGGCCTTCTTCCGTCACAAAGATCCCGCTGGGGTTGTTAAACCCGTCGGGGACGCCGTTGTTCTCAAACCCGTCGATCACCCGGACCAGTTCCCAACGGTCATTGGTGACAACAATCCGCCCGTTCCCCGCATCAAGGATATAGATTTTACCGTCCTTACCGATAAAAATATCCGTAGGGGTTCTCAAGTCCCCAATCCCCAGGTCTTCCCCGGTAATTATACGGTTTGGCAGGTAAGCGGCGGGGGAATAGACGACATCACCCCAATAATCATACGTGTAACTATGGTAGGGTAGCCGCGCCTGGACTGCCGGCGGCAGGCAGGCGAAGCAACCGGCAATAATCAGCGCCAGCACTAAACAATGGATTAATTTGGCGTTCACACTCCTACCCCCTTACTCCTTAATACCTGAAGTGGCCATGGTTTCCATAATATTGCTCTGGGTAATAATAAAGAGCACAATCGGGGGGATCATCATTAGCAAGCCTACGGCTCCGCTTACCCCTGCCCGGGCAATGGTGATGGCCCCGCCTATGAGAATCTGGCTAAAGGCATAAGAGAGGGTCTTCAGTTGCTCACTGTAAATGTAGACTCCCCCTTGCATCGTCCAGAGTTGCTGGAAGATAAAGATAATCAGGGTTAACCAGGCTGGTTTGACCGACGGCATTACGATCTGCCAAAAAATCCTGAATTCGCCGGCCCCGTCAATTCTGGCCGACTCCAGCAGCGAGTCGGGGATCTGTTCCATAAACTGTTTCATCAGGAACAACCCCAGCGGATACGAGAAGTAGGGGACGATGAGCGCCAGGTAAGTATCGACCCAATTGATCCGGGCCATAATTAAATAGTTGGGGATTTGGGTGACATGATAGGAAAACATCAAAGCCAGAATGACAACGCTAAAGAAGAGGTTTCGTCCGGGAAACTTATGCTTCGAAAGGACGAACGCGGCCATGGACGCAATGATGACATGGCCGAAGGTACCGGCAACAGTGACAAAGATGGTGTTAAAGAAATAACGGGAAAACGGCACCCACGATTCCCCCATCATTACCAGGAGCTGCACAAAGTTATCCAGTGTCGGGTTGCGCACATAAAACCGGGGTGGAAAGATAAAGATCTCGTCCAGCGGTTTCAATGCTTGGAAAATCGTATAAAGCAAAGGCAAAGCCATCAGGAAACCACACAAAACCAGGAAAAACAGGTTGAGGAGGTCCCCGCCAACCGAACGACTGAGATTACTTGGTCTTAGTATCTTCATGTTCTCACTGCCCCACTTTTCTCAACAATCTTTGGACAATCTTGTTGGTCCCGACCATTACCAGGAACAACACGGTGGCAATGGCCGAGGCGTATCCCATTTCAAACCGGAAGGTACCGTAGTCGACAAGATGGGAGACAACGGTATGAGCCGCATAGTCCGTACTGGGAAAACCGACCAACGGGACCAAAGCATCATGGATGGCAAAGGAGGACGTAATCGACATCACCGCGCCAAACATTAGCTGTGGCCGCATTGACGGGAGGGTAATATACCAAAGCTCCTGCCAGCGGTTTCTGATCCCGTCGGTATAGCCGGCCTCGTAGAGGCTGCGGTCAACAGTCTGCAGGCCGGCGACGAAAGCCAGAAAGCCATGGCTCAGGCTCATCCATAATACGACCACGAGCAAGACAGGCAGCATGTAGTTGGGGTCGGTCAGCCAGTAAATCGGCTCTCTGATGAAGCCAATCTTCATCAAAAACCCGTTCATCCAGCCGTAGGCATCCCCACTGAAGAGGATGCCCCAGATTTGGGCAACAGCGTACCCGGCCAAAGCCGGGGCATAAAAGACCAGGACAAAAAGGGGCCTAATCCGCCGCGGTAATTCATTGATCAGCCAGGCAAAGAAGAAAGAAGCAAAATAGCCCAGGCTGCCGGTGATCGCCGCCAGCAAAAAGGTGTTTTTGATTGAGATGAGAAATACCTCATCCGCCAAAAACAGGTTGATGTAATTGCGCCAACCGATCCATTGGGGTGGTTCCAGGATATTATAATAGGTGAAACTGAACCCAATGGAGATCAAAACCGGTAGGACGGTAAAAAACAAAAAGATGATGGCGTACGGGGCCAGGAACAAATAGGAAACCTTATTCTTCTTAATCTCCGCAAGTAATCTTCCTAATCTACCCCGCTCGGCCAGTTTTCTCTTGTATGGCATGGAAAGCGAGGTTTGCATGGGTTGCGACGGCATCTTAATTCTCCCACTCCTCTCTCTTATTCTCTGTCCTCCAGGGTTTCAAGGCCGAATTCCAGGCGTTTGCTGGTTAACTCATCATTGATGGTAATAACATAATCCAACAAGGTCTCCCGGGGGTCTTCTTTTTGGTAAATAACTTTCCGTAAGGCGTTGGTAATATGCCGGGGTGTGAAATAACCACCCGGGACTTCCTGAATTCCCTTAACCCATTGCCACTGGTCCATGAGGGCCTTATAATCCTTGAGCGGCCACGGCAGGCTGGAAACCGCCTCCATATTGGCGGTCGGGTGGCGGGCGGCCGCGCCGAGCAGGGTCTCCATCTCCCGGCCAAACCGTTCCTGGGTCTCCGCACTCGTCCACCATTTCAAGAACTCCCAAGAAGCCTCTTTATCTTTGGTCGCTTTAATCATCATCGACGCCATGGCGCTGGAGCCCACGGAACGATCGATGGAACCGTCGGGGCGCCGGACCCCGGGTACCGGGGCGAACCCCCACAACCCCCTGATCTCCGGGGCAAAGACAATTAACTGGTTATAGGTCTGGTAATCCTGTACAGCCAGTGGCATCTCGCCGATGCGGAACCGGTTGGCGAAGTTATACCATACCGGGAGGCCGTAGTTGAGGAACAATTCGGTCCAGAAGCGGAAGGCCCCAATCGCCTCTTCAGAATCGAGGGCACTGGCGATCCCGTTCCCACGGTAGAGCTCTCCGCCCCATTGGAACAGGAAAATAGCATATGACTGCATGGCTAATTCCGGACCACCATACGGGTCCGCCTGCAACTGGACGGAGATGGGGATGCCAAACTCCAGATGGTTTTTTTGGAGAACCGGCAGGATGTGGTAAAGGTCATCCCAGGTTTCCGGGACATCAATTCCCAATTCCTCCAGAATATCGCTGCGGTAAAAAAGCACCGGGAAGGTTTGGTTATCCGGCAGAGCATAAACACCGCCTTCAAAACGGAACGGTTGGATAGCGCTGGGATGGAAACGCTTTTCCACCCCGGAAAAATCGGGGAATTCGGTAAGATCCACCACCGCGTTACGGATGGCGTAATTGATCGGGTCGTTCCGGTAAAGATTCGAAGCCACGTCCGGGCCCCGCCCGGCCACCACCGCAGGCATCAAGACCTGTTGCTGGATATACTGGAGATTTACCGGGATCCCGGTTTGTGCGGTGAAAGTATCGTCAATCATTTGTTTGAGAAGCTGCGCCTGGTCACGCCCGGTTACCGCCCAGACCCGTACGGCTTCACCCCCATGAACATCGCCGATGGACTGGTAATCTTCGAAGAAAGAGGCAATCATGCCTCGGAATTCATGCCACATTTTTCCGAAAAAGCCCGCGTCCGCCCGGGGGATTTTCTGTTCGGGCGCGGCGACAACAAAGTAATCTATATCTATGGGCTGGACTTTCATCTCCCGGAGCCAGGCGCCGAGAGCGCCGATATTCTCTTTAAAGGAGTTCATCCGCCGGTGGATGGTATAGGGTTTATCGGCCATATCCCTTAACTGGTAGGCCATCTGCGTAAGGATGGCTGTCTGGGTCCCCCGTTCGCCGGTGTAGTCCCGGAGTTGCGCGGCCAGCGCATCGAGGAATGCCCCCTGCTTGCCTAAAAGCGCAATCACATCCGGCATCAATTTATCCAATTGGTAGTCACGGTAGGGATCAGGATTGGCCGAGGTTACCATCAGGATCTTCCGGTAGGCCCTGTTCAACTGGAAGATGGTGTCCTCGACCGCCCGGAGGAGATCCGCCAGGCGCCCCAGGGTGACCTCCATATGCAGTTCGTTTTCGCCCTTTTCCAAATAGAAGAGGCAGGGTTCGCCCTCAGCGGTCGTAATTGTATAATTATTCCAATTGTTGTTGTATCTAAACTCAAGATTATCGGTTTCCAAAAACGGAACCTCACCGTTGATTAAGAGCCGCCGGTTGCAATAGGACCCCCGCACCGAGTTTTGGCGGGCCTTGAAAACGATCTTGTAAAGCCCGCTCTCCGGCACCTCAAAACGCCACTTAATCCACTGGCCGGGAAGGTTCCAGCGGTACCCGCCAATGGCGTTAAGGCGAATTTTGGAATGGTGGTAAGGCTCGGTGGTCGGTGAAGTTCGGTCATTAATCGCATAAAGGGTCGGTTCCGACCGGAATTGGGCCGACTCCCCCTGGACCTTTATGAATTGACCTTCGACCGGCCGGCGCCCCTTGGCCAAATGGTCCCGGAGATATTCGTCATAAGTTGGAACCGCTTTTTTCTGGCAAAGCGTGATGCTGCCGATGACCAACGGTTCTTTTACCGCCGTAAAACGGAGGGTGTTTTCTCCGGCGTGGAAATAGAAATGAAATGGTTCGGGGTAGTAACCCGTATTATAGTCAGCCAAATAAAGTTCCCGCCAGAAAGGTGTCTCCACCTGCCCGGGCCGGATATCGTTATCCCGGTTGTCCCGCCGTACCTGGCCGCCATCGGTCCAGACCCTCTTAATAATCAACTGACTGGCTTCAAAGAAGGGCAGTTCGCCGTTGAGCCACAACTCCCGCTCAATACTGGCCCCCCTGCCTTCGACCGGGTAGTACTCGATCTTAATCTGGTAAAGCCCGGGGGTGTCTACATTTACTTTCCACTCAATAAACCCTTCTTCACTAGTTTTTACCGCCCGCCCGGGACGGCCGGCAAAATCCTGCAAAACCTCTACGCCATGGCTGGCGCGGCTAAAGTTGGCCACCTCGATCTTAATCTCCCGCGCCGGCTTGGGAAACCCTTCATACTGTGCCTGGTATGCGAAATAATCATCTCCCCGGCTGCCGATAGCTACGGCTTCCAATCTTTCCACCAGTTCGGAGTGGGGGGAATCGGAAGCCTCCGCCTGCAATTGCATATTTGTGCTCCACGGGAAGATAAATACGGAAAAGAAAACCACCACAAGTAATATTTGTAAAAACCTCTTCATCCTCATCCCCCTCATGGTCTTAACTTATCAAATCTGTATTGCTAATTTCTTATTCTCCAATTTGTTTACGCGCGTGCGCATTGCGCGTGCGCATTGGAGTTTCTTCCGCCCTGAAACTTTTTCTTTTTTCTCCTGCAGCTTTTCTGCAACAATGAATATTATAATACAGGTATTTCCTCATAACCATAACGAATCCGACATGATTTTCCGGCGGAAAAGTGTCTTTATATCCTTCAATCACAGGTTAACGCCGTTTTCGCAACCCGGCCCGGTATTCCGAGGGAGAAACCCCAAAAGCTTTCTTGAACTGCCTGGCAAAATAGTTGCTGTCGGAAAAGCCGCATTCGTTAGCCACCTGGGTGATGGAATAGTCTTTCCCCGCCAGCAAAAGCCGGGCCCGTTGCAGCCGGCAATTGGTGATATAGTTCATCGGGGTTGTTTGAAAATAATCTTTGAAGATCCTTGTAAAATGCCTGGGGGAAAGGTAGGTCATCTCCGCCAGTTGACTTACTTTAATCGGTTCTGCATAATGTTCTGTTATGTATTTGACAACCTCCCGCAGTTGCAGATCCCCGGCGCGGGTCCGGACAGCCGCATTAAGGTCCAGGCGGTTTTCCTGCCCGGCAATAAAAGCGGCCAAAGACAAAAAGTACGCCTTTCGCCTGGCCAAGGAGGCCCGGTCCATTTTTTCGCCTTCGGCAATAATCCGGTCAACCAGCCATTCAAGGTATTGCAACCCGGAAGAAGGCAAATGAAAGCCTTCCCGGAATTCGAAATTTTCCCCTGCGAACGACCCTTCGGCAAAAAACCGCCAAGAGCCGGGCGGTTCCGGTAATTCCTGTATCCACCCGGCGATGGTCCCTATTTTATAATGGAGACTGCCGGCTTTTAATTGGCAGGCATCCTCGATCCCGTGGTCAAGGCCGGCCTTAATCACCAAGACGTCCCCTTTTTTTATAAAGTACTCGCCACCGCCGGCCACAAGGCGGCAGGCCCCGGCGAAGACCGCCAGTAATTCGAAGAGCCCTTGATGCCGGTGGACCGGCCGGTTCTCCGTACCAGTGGTTTTCCCGGCAAAGACCGGCAATCCTGCATCCCGTAGATACTGGATATGCGCGCGCACGGCTTCCGCTCCCCTGTTTGTCCTTGCCAACCAATTACCCCCATCTCTCCCGGGCATAAAATTGTAACATTTGCCTTGCAAAAAACTTCATTTATTATTATTATATAATATATAATAACATAATAACCATAAATATCATCCAACCAACACGGTTATTGACAGGTGACGGATTATTCACCATTTTGTTCCTTGCTTTAAAGGATTCGACCGGTTGTCGCTTATTTCCTCTTTTAATTTCTCCTATTTCCGTGGAAATATTTTTCAACAGGAGACCGGGCCGTATCCGGGAAAAGAAAAATACCGCTAGTTCCCAGTCTGACGCCTTCTCCTATTTTTTTGGCGATTCTGTGTATTTTGTCATTTGCTATAATTGTAATTATTTTTCTGCGTTTAGCAAAAGAAAGAAAGGATTTTTCCGGGCAAACTAGAATAATAAACCATGTGATGGTTTATGTCCAACTTTACCTGTGCCACACAGGAGAATTTTTTGAAAGGGGGAATGCCAAGCAGGAAAGATGGTTGCCGCGCCGCAAAATGACGGAACATGGCAAGTCGTTTGCGGGCACGGTAATTGATTTTACCGTATAAGAGCTTCACTATTTCAAGAAATTTTAGGGAGGGTTATTTTTAAATGAAAAAATTATTGTCTGTTCTTTTAGCTTTGGTACTTACCCTGTCCCTGGCCGCCGTGGCCATGGCCCAGATCACATCCAGCATTAGCGGGCAAATGTCGGCTGGGTATCTGTCTCATCCGGGATGGACTGGCACTTTTGCTGATGGTACTTTCTCCAAAGGTGCTTTCTTTGGTCAATACCGTTGGTTCAATGCCCGGTTCACCAAAGAAGTCTCGCCGAGAGATGACGTCACAGCCGGTGTCGTCTTCCAGATTGACTATTACGGATTGGATGACGACTGGAATGATTATGACGGTGGTGATACAGGGCGTCATAAGCATCAATTCGTTTCGCCGGTTGCCAACTTCTATATTGTCTACGACCCCGGCTTTGCCAAGTTCACCTTTGACGCCAAAGGCCGCGAAGTCGTAATGGGTATCGCCAGTGAAGAACTGTTGCAGTTGAACATCGCCCGGCGTTTTGCTAAAGACGGTGAGCCCCACATCTACCGCTGCGGTAATGAGTTGGCCAAACAGTTGACCGTCGAAGTTCCCTTAGGGGATCTCGGAAAGGCTGTTGCCGTTATTGGCTTGGAGCAACTGTCCGATGGAAGCCCGTTTGAATTAGTCGGCGGTTTCGCCCAATTCAATGTTGGCCCCGGCACTGTCGGCCTTGGCTACCAGGCGGAAATGACAGATGCTAGCTATATACACAAGGTTGGCGAAGGATACTTTGTCATCGCCACCGACTTCGATATTACCGACAGGATCCGGTTGCAAGCCGACTATTCTTCCAAGAACGATTACACTGCCTATTGGCGTGCCACCTGGATAGAGACCTACACCGGAACACCCTTCAATATCAAACAGCACATCAACTCCGCTCTGACCATTGACGGTATTCATCAGATTAAACTCCGTCTCCTGCAGGATACCAACGACGACTTCAGATACTGGCTCGACGGTTCCTACAAGCTCAACGATACCTACCGCGTTGGCCTCAACTACCGGAACTGGGCGTTCGCTGGCAACGACAAGTTCGACGGCTATGATGATCCAGATTCGAATGTAGTGAAAGCTAAGGCCGCCGAGGCCAGCATCATCGAGGTTTACGGGAAATACGAAGCCGGCCCGACCCTGACCGCCTTCTACCGGACCGACGGTAGCTTCGGCTTCATCGTCGAGATCGGCTTCTGGTAAACCGCCAGAGACGGAAAAACCAAAAGACCTCCTGCGATGCGCGGGAGGTCTTTTTTTGTTCTTGTTAGGTATATTATTGATTATTCCTTTCCCGGTTTCTAGATGCTGTTTTTACGGAGCGTTTTTACCGGGTCCTCTCCGGAAAAGGAGGAAAACGGGGGAACACCGAGAATAATATATAACTGCCGCGCAGGCAAGTTATAAATAATTACGAAACGGGGTGCGGGTGGATGTCTGCTTCTTCCGAGGGGTCTTTGTCCTTCTCCGGCAAACTG
>DUNX01000048.1 GCA_012839115.1 Bacillota bacterium | reverse complement strand
TTGTACAAAATTCCAGACACCGTCCTAATACGGTAATTTAACCGCTTCTCCCTCAATTCTCACCTCGGCAGTGAGGACTTCGGAACCGGTCAGTTGGCGGCTGCGGTCATCGGGTTGACGGCCGCCTACATATATTCTGTACCGGCCCGGTTCCAGAAAACAATCGCCTTCTTGATTAATCGATCCCAATTGCCTTCTGCTTAAGGAGAATTGGACTGTCTTCTTTTCTCCGGGTTGCAGCGCAACCCGCTCGAAACCTTTCAATTCCCATTTGGGGGTGGTAACGTCGGCGCCCGGGGCTGACAAGTAAATCTGGACCACTTCCTCCCCTGCCCGTTTTCCGGTGTTGGTCACAGTAACGCTCACCTCGAGATCTTTCTGGTCGGTAGTTGCCAACTCCCGGTCGCTGACCGTGAGATCGCTGTAGGCAAAAATTGTGTAGCTCAAACCGTATCCGAAGGGGTAAAGCGGCTCTTCCGCCATGTACCGGTAAGTCCGGTCCTTCATACTATAGTCGGTAAAGGGCGGTAACTGGTCCAAAGATTTGACAAAGGTCACCGGCAGGCGGCCGGCGGGGTTATAATCGCCAAACAAGACCCCGGCCAGGGCGGTCCCGCCTTCCTCTCCCAGATACCAGGCCTCAATAATCGCAGGGATATTCTCCTGTGCCCAATTTATCGCCACGGTACTGCCGTTAAAGAGTACCAGAATCACGGGTTTTCCTGCAGCCGCCACGGCTTTCAAGAGCTCCTCCTGCAACCCCGGGAGGTCAATACGCAAGCGGTCCCCACCGGCTTCGGAAGCGCCGGCGTCACCCTCTTCTCCTTCCAGCTCAGGAGAAAGACCCAGGCAGGCCACGACCGCATCCGCGCGTTCGGCAGCGGCTACCGCCTCGGTGAACCCAGCGGCGCCTCCTCTTCCCCAGAAACTGATCCAGGTAACACTAAGCTCACACCCTTCAGCATAAAGCACGTTGGCGCCAGGCCCGGCAGCTTCCCGGATCCCGGTTAACGCCGTCACATACCTGGAGGGAGTGCCGTGGTAGTTCCCCAGGAGAACCCTTTTGTTGTCGGCATTGGGGCCGATCACTGCGATGGTGCGGATTTTCGACCTGTCCAGCGGTAAGAGGCCGTTCTCGTTTTTCAGCAAGACCATGGATTTCACGGCCGCCTCCAAGGCCAGCCGCCGGTGGTCTTCAGCATCATTCAGTTCGTACGGGGTATCAGCCAAGGGCACCATGGACGGCGGATCAAACATTCCCAGTTTAAACCGGGTTGTTAAAGCCCTGATCACTGCCGCCGTAATCGTTTCCTCGGAAACCAGGCCTTGTCTGACCGCCTCTTTCAAGGCAGTGTAGGTCCAGCCGCAATTTAAATCACAACCATTATTAATAGCCAGGGCCGCCGATTCCGCCGGCGAAGCCGTCACCCTGTGGTGTTTATGGATATCATGGATCGCGCCGCAATCGGAGACGACGTGACCGGTGAAACCCCATTCCTCTCTCAAGACATCTACCAAGAGACTTTTGCTGGCGCTGGCAGGTTCGCCGTTCACCCGGTTGTAGGCGCCCATCACCGCCTCCACCTTGCCCTCGCGGACAGCAGCGCAAAAGGCCGGGAGGTAAGTTTCGCGCAGATCCTTCTTGCTGACCTCGGCGTTAAATCGATGGCGCAAAGGTTCAGGACCGCTGTGGACCGCATAATGCTTGGCGCAGGCGGCCGCCTTCAAGTATTTCGGGTGGTCACCCTGTAACCCACGGATAAACGCCACCCCCAGCCGGCTGGTGAGGTAAGGGTCTTCGCCGTAGGTTTCCTGTCCCCGCCCCCAGCGGGGATCCCGGAAAATATTAATATTCGGCGTCCAGAAAGTCAGGCCTTTATTCATACCCCGGTCGCCCCGGCGTGAAAACTCATGGTGTTTTGCCCGCGCTTCCAAAGCAATTACCGAAGCCACACGGAAAATGAGGTCCCGGTCAAAAGCGGCGGCCATCCCAATGGCCTGCGGAAAAACGGTGGCAATACCGGCTCTTCCCACCCCATGCAGGCATTCATTCTGCCATACATATTCAGGAATCCCCAACCTCGGCACAGCGGGAGAGAAATGTAACAGTTGGCGGATCTTCTCTTCCAATATCAACCGGCTGGCCAGATCTTTTGCCCGCTCCTCCGCTGTCCGCTCCGGATCCAGGTAGACCGCTTTTGTTCCCTTTGTTTCCCGCATCAAAACAACCTCCTTGTCTCGCGTGCGCGTCGTCTTGATTACCAACAATAATGCCTGTATCGCGTGTGGGCGCACATACCATACTTACGAAATAAAAACGACCGGCGGAGATCCGCCGGTGGCAGGTTTTTATCTATTGGCGGTATTCCG
>DUNX01000141.1 GCA_012839115.1 Bacillota bacterium | reverse complement strand
TATTCTCAAAGTTGTTTTGCAAACTGCTGCATTTTTATGTGGCAACTTGCTGTACTTTTATTTTACAACACACAGCTAGAAATTGGGGTTGAGTTGACAGATTAGATTTTGGGTAGGGGAGTTGATAGGATAGATAATTGGGGGAAATCGTGTTATATTTAGACTAACTAATATTACGAAAAGTCCACTAAATATGATTAGTCTAAATGTAATTATTGGAGGATAAAGAAAATGTCTGAAAATCGAAGGGTTCATTTCATTTCACCAAGACCTGTGCAACGAGAGAAACGAGTGGGGATATATTGCCGGGTTAGTTCAAACAGCATGGAGCAGTTAAAAAGTCTAGTAAACCAAGTCTCTGCACTTACCAGGTTAACAGCCGTTACTCCGAATTGGTTGCTTGTTGATACATATATAGATATTGCATCAGGGAAGTCTGGTTCAAAAAGAAAAGAATTTATTCGTATGTTAGAAGATTGTCAGGCGAAAAATATTGAAATTGTTATGACTAAAAATATTAGTCGCTTTGGTCGTGATACAGTTGAAGTGCTAGAGTCACTTCATAAGTTGAGAGAACATGGGGTTCGTGTAATATTTGAACAGGAAGGACTCGATACAGCTGATACAGATAGTGAATTGATGATTTCGATTATTGAATCAATTGCACAAGCAGAAAATGAATCGCGCAGTGAAAATATTAAATGGGGCTATAGACGTCATGCGGCACAAGGCACATCAAAATTATATAACCGAAAATGTTATGGCTATGAAAATGATGAAGAAGGTCTGTTGGCTATTAAGAAAGATGAAGCTAAAAATGTACGATTGATTTTTGAACTGTATTTACGCGGGCTTAGCATTATTGGTATAAAACGGGAATTAGAGAAGCGCAGAATAAAGACACCAACAGGAAAAGAAAAGTGGAGTAAACGAACGATTGATGTCATGTTAAGTAATGAAAAATATATTGGTGTTGTGAGGTTGCTTCATTCTAGTGAACATGAGGAACATTATATTTCAGAAAATAATCATCCAGCAATTATTTCAAAAGAGAAATTTGAAGCGGTTCAGATTGAGAAGAAGAAGAGAAGTAATGTTGTGAAAGGTGAAGATGGTAATCGAAGGAAGAGTAGGAAGTATAGTTCGAAGAAAGAAGGCGGTTAAAATATGAAAATAATAGAGTGGAATATAAATCATAGATTAGGCTATTCAAAAGCAAAAATGCCTGAATGGGTTGCTGATGTAATTAGAAAAAAAGATGCAGATATAGTAATATTAACAGAATGCAGCAATAGAGTTCCAAATTGGAAGATAGAGAAAGATAAAGCATTTGATTCAAATAAATATTTAGTATTTACAAGTAATAATAATCAGGGGAAACAAAATGATGTAACTATTGCAATCAAAAAGCAGAAAATTGAAGTCTTATACTCAAAATCTTTTTTCTCGGATGGGTATAATGCACCGGACCACCTGCAATTGAAATGTAGGTGCAAAGAAAATAATCAGGAGTTTACGGTTGTTGGCATGAGAATCCATGCGATGAAAATATCTGATAAACAGAAATATAAGCAATTTGATATGGTAATAAATGAACTAAAGGAAGAAAGGAAAGTAATAATTGCAGGAGATTTTAATAATAATCGCCGTAACTATTGTGAAAAGGATAAGTGGAATTTGAAAGAGATAGATGAACATTTAAATGGGGAGTACATTAGGATAACCCCAGAGGGGGCCAGTATCTATAGGGATGTGGATACGAAGGATGCACACTGTTTTGCGGAAGATCACTTTTTTGTAAAAGGAATAAAAGCTATTGCTGTTAAGCCATACGATAGAACGTTTGTTGATAAAGATAAAGCTATTTATAAATGGGGAACAGATTTTCAAACACGATATGGGTGGGAAAAATCAGAAAACCAAATATCAGATCCCTATCCAGATCACGCTATTTTGGAAGCAGAATTTATAGTATAGAGAAAATAGCCTAATCAAAAGTAGATATGCTGACTTGACAGGAAAGATGGAAAATCGCATGGAAACAAGTAATAACCTTACTATAAGCTAACATATAAAGTAGCCTAAGTACATCATGTTGAGACGGTAGTATTGATGTCAAGACTGTAAGCCTAGATTTTACTGGGTTTGCGGGATTACATCTAAGTTATCTACTCGACCTAAGGAGGTAAAATGAGTACATGGTAACATGTCGATGGT
>DUNX01000130.1 GCA_012839115.1 Bacillota bacterium | reverse complement strand
TGAAGCATACTTTAAAGACGCAGAACAAAATGATTTTCTTGCCTGAATATTAAATGCTGAAATGGCATTTTAAAAAACTCTCTTGTGAGAGTATTGGCAGGAGATGGGTTCATGCTTTTACCGTGCCAGATAATTCAAAAGTTATTGACTATATGATTGCATTATTGTATAATGAAACAGAACGCATGTTCGATGCATAGGAGGATGAAAAAATGATTGAGAAGAAAAAAGCTTTGGAGATTGCACTGAACCAGATTGAAAAACAGTTTGGAAAAGGTGCTGTAATGAAATTAGGTGAGAACACCCACATGAATATTGAGACCATTTCCACAGGTGCATTGGGATTGGATATAGCACTTGGGGTTGGCGGAGTTCCAAGGGGAAGGGTAGTCGAGATATTCGGACCTGAATCTTCGGGTAAGACAACAGTTGCTTTGCATATTATTGCGGAGGCTCAAAAAGCAGGTGGTGAAGCAGCGTTTATTGATGCTGAGCATGCTTTAGACCCTGTGTATGCAAAGAATCTTGGCGTTAATATAGATAACCTTATTGTTTCCCAGCCAGATACAGGAGAGCAGGCTTTAGAGATTGCAGAGGCACTGGTTAGAAGTGGAGCTATTGATGTTATCGTAATTGACTCTGTTGCTGCATTGGTTCCAAAGGCCGAAATAGACGGTGAAATGGGTGACGCCCATGTGGGACTTCAGGCAAGGCTTATGTCCCAAGCACTTAGAAAACTTTCCGGTGTTATTAACAAGTCAAAGACAACTGCTATTTTTATAAACCAGTTGAGGGAAAAGGTCGGGATAATGTTTGGAAATCCTGAAACCACTCCGGGAGGACGGGCACTTAAATTCTATTCATCGGTAAGGCTGGATGTCAGAAGGATTGAGTCCATCAAGCAGGGGAGTGAGGTTATTGGAAACAGGACAAGGGTTAAGATTGTAAAGAACAAGGTTGCACCTCCCTTTAAAGAAGCGGAATTCGATATTATGTACGGACAGGGAATTTCAAAAGAGGGAAATACCTTGGATGTTGCTGTAAATCTGGATATAGTCAATAAAAGCGGATCATGGTATTCCTATAACGGTCAGAAGATTGGGCAGGGAAGGGAGAATTCAAAACAATTCTTAAAGGACAACCCTGATATATTAAAAGAGATTGAGGAAAAGATTAGGCAAAACTATAATCAGGCATTTTTGATGAGTGTTGATGCACATGCGGATAATGATGATGAACTATCAAAGGATTAAGTTTATATATTAGTGTGCTCTCAAATTACCAAAAGAAATTGACACTTTGTCCGATGCGGTCGAAGCCGTCTATATAGTAGCGTGCTCTTAAATTACCTAATGCAGCAGAGAATACGAGAATTTTGATAATTCAATAAATTCGCAGGATTTTCATTAAGTAAATATTTAAGAAACATTATACTAAAAATTGGGGGTGCAAGATATGCACCTCTTATTTTTATGTGTGCCCAGCATGGGCAACAACTTGGTGGTGAAAGTCCACTACGGGCTCGGTAGTAGGAACCGTTAGCCAAGAGCAAGGGTGTCCACGGCGACGTGGAATCTGAAGGAAGCTGGAGGCAAAATCCTGAACCGACGAACAGAAATCACATCAGGCTGAAGTAGAGCGGATGAGTTT
>DUNX01000137.1 GCA_012839115.1 Bacillota bacterium | reverse complement strand
TCAATACCGTCGTCCCGCACCCGCCGTTTGTACCCGGCTTCGTCGTACCAGTATTCCAGGGTCTTTGTTTCTGTCCCGTTTTTCATGGAGATCTTTTTGACCAGGTTGTTCGGGTAGTATTCGTAAACGCTCTCGGTTCCGTTGGGGTCTTTGCTGAAGATCCGGTTGCCGACCGCGTCGTACCGGTATTCTTTTACGTAGCCCAGGGAGTCGGTCTCTTGGATCAGACGGTCTAGTTCGTCATAGGCGTAATGAGAAACATGTCCAAGCGGGTTTACCATCCGGGTCATGTTCCCCCACCGGTCGTAGGCGTATGTTGTGATTCCGTTCTTGGCGTCTTTTGTCTGCACCGGCCGGTTGTAACGGTCATAACTGTACTCGGTCCGGTTCATCCGCCCGTCGGTATAGGCGGTGCGGTTCCCGTTTTCGTCGTACTCGAACCACTCCCTGTTCCCTGCCGGGTAAATGACCTGGACCAGCCGGGAGAGGGCGTCATACTCCCTGCGTGTCTCGTAACCGCGGGGGTCGACGGTCCGGACCTCGTTCCCGACCTTGTCGTAGTCATGTTGGGTGACATATGCTTTCCCGTCCCCCTGGACAGTAGTGGTTTTCACCCAGTTCCGTGGAGTGTATTCGTACTTGGTCCGCCCACCGTCCGGTTCGATCCTTTCGATCAGGTTCCCCCGGGCATCGTAGGCCAGGCGCACCGCGGGTTTTTCCGTCTCTCCCGGCGACTTCGGCAGGTAATCGGCGACCAGCCGGTTGAGGTCGTCGTATTCGTGGATGGAACTTATTTGTTTCTAGGAATGGTTCCTAGGTAAGGAAAATGCATAGAGGAATCAATTACTAAAGGATATCGGAAGGTGGGCTGAAGAGGATATTTATTTACCGAGAAGCCCTTAAAATTTTGGCGGAGCTAAAACGGTAGCCCATAAAACTAAAAGGTTCCCGGGAAGGCTGGACAAAATTGTTCCCATTCATGGCAAGCCAGACCAGAGCTTTCTAAACATATTCTTTGAATGCGACTCCCCCCTGAGGGCAGCTATTCCTGCCTAGCAAAGAGAAAAAGCTTCAGCATTGGCATTAATGCTAGTCTGTTCCCGCTTATGCTTAAAACATGTAACCAGTTTCAATCGGAATTTACAGCGCCCTTTAAACATGAAGTTTTTTAGTTAACTCAAAAATGAGGGCTTACTGGTAAAAATCTCCGCACTCCCCTTTTAGCATCATTTTAGTTGCCATTTGCAAATGTGTAAAAAATGACACTATTGGATTATCTTTTAAATCACCATCTGATTTCAGATTTATACAATCCGTTTTCGTATTCCACCTCGTAAATTATAATATTATCATCTATCCAAAAGAATGCTTTATGCAACAGCCCGTCAATATATCGTTTTTTCATCTTCCTAGTGTCAATGTTTACTCTGGCGGCATAATAATTGTATAGTTTAAATACGTTAATTGATGCGGTATCATAAGAGAACAAAACATGTTTCAGATCTTTTGACCATGCCACTCTGTTTCTGTCTATCTGGCCATCGAAGTCAACCAAAATTTTGGGTTTTTGTTCTGGAGAAGCTGTGTCAAAAAGAAACATCTCTCTCACATCTGGAATAGCAATATATCGACTATCCGGTGACCATACAAAAGTGGGGCCCCAAGTGTTTGGCAAAGATTTATATGAAGGCTCCATGTTACTATTCAGTTTGATGAAACTCAAATCTTCCGCATTAAATACATATATCCCATTTTCTTGAAAGCCTTTTGCTTCCAAACCAGTATAGAAGCAATACAGGTTTTTGGTGGGTGCCCACTTGCCTGCGAAATAGTTATCTAATTTACTTATTGTTCTTTTTGAGGTATCTAAAAGATACATCTCTCTAGATTTACCATGAGTTAAAAGCAGATACCTGCCATCACTTGACCAAGAATACCCCGTATAGTCGAAACTCCACCCTGTGTCCCATACTTCATTATCACTATATTTAATGCTGATTCTCTTATTTTCAGTATTCTGAACTAATATACTCTTAGGGCCAGTAAAATATTCTGTTTGCTCATCATACTGAAATAGTGGCTCGAAGTGTTTAAGATCCTCTGTAACATAATACTTAACTACTTTATCCTTGTTATCATAGCAATGTTTTATTAACCCTATCTTATTATTGTCTTCCCAATAGATACCATACTCATTAACTGCATAATTTTCTGTTACCATAGGATACCTGGCTATAATCTCCTCTTTTTCTACGTCGAACAATACTATTTCATCACGGTCATTGATTATAAGTAATCTTTTTCGATCTGGTGACAAGCTTACTTTTTTAATGGCCTCATGAAAAATCTTTGTGGTCTTAACATTTT
>DUNX01000047.1 GCA_012839115.1 Bacillota bacterium | reverse complement strand
TATCTTTTCAAACTTGTTCATGGAAACTGCCTCCTGTTTTTTGTTTTAATTATACCTCAAAAAGGGTATTCTGCTCATACCACATTCAAAATCATATAAAAAAGAAACATCCGGAACCCGGATGATTCTTTTTTGGGGTCGGGGCTATCTTCATGAAAATAAGGCTCCATAAAATAAAGAGTATGGATTTATGATCCCGGTTTATTGGCGCGCGCGCCCCGGTGTTAGGAGAGGGAGCATACGGAAAGATTGTTTAAGATGGACGCCAAGAATTAGATATAATATAATTAAAATAGCTAAAATTACACGCCCGCATACGCGCACTTGCGCGCGAATATACCTAATGGGGTGGGTATGATGATTATAACCAGTACGGAGGCGCAAAAAAACTTCGGGAAATACCTCAGGCTGGTGAATGAAGAGGATATTATTATCACAAAAAACGGTAAGAAAGTAGCCCGGTTGGTCAAGTTTTATGGAAACGATGATTACACGATCCGGGAAGGCTCATCCGTTTACAGTCATGAAGGGCGGCAAGTTACTTATCAGGAGTTTTTGAAAATTGCCCGGGAAAGTGAAAACCGGTATGAATATATCGACGGTCAAGTTTACCTGTTGGCTTCGCCCAAATTCCAGCACCAAAAAATTGTGCTGGAGTTATCGGTCAGATTCTCATCCTGGTTTAAAGATAAGGCATGCCAACCCCTTACCTCTCCCTTTGACGTAACGCTATATCAGGACGGCCAGCCCAACGTAGTTCAACCCGACCTGCTGGTCATCTGTGACCAGGATAAGATTAAAGAAGATGGCACGTATATAGGCACCCCTGCCCTGGTGGTGGAGGTCCTCTCCGAAAGCACCAGAAGTAAAGACCTCGTTATCAAGCTGGACTTATATATGCGGGGCGGGGTGGAGGAATACTGGATCGTAAATCCTTTTTCCGAAGAGATAAGTATCTACCGCTTTGCAGAAAAAGAAATAGAAAAGGTCATGACCTTTAAAAAAGGAGAAAAGGCCGGGTCGTTTAGATTCCCGGGGCTGGCGGTAGTTGTGGATGAGATTCTTGGCTAATATGAAAACTGTTACGTTTTTTGCTTCGATGATGACTTTTCTTTTATAGCAACTAACAAATTGATCGGTAGCAAAATTAGAGTGGTATAAAGGAGATTGGCCATGAAGATTCTCGTCATTGACGCCCAGGGCGGCGGCATTGGCAAGCAACTGGTGGCAGCGATCAAGCAGAATATCCCCAATGCGGTGGTCACAGCGGTTGGTACCAACAGTACCGCCACCGCGGCCATGCTGAAGGCCGGGGCCGACTGCGGGGCCACCGGTGAAAATGCCGTGGTGGTCGGGTGCCGTAAAGCCGATGTTATTGCCGGGCCGATTGGGATAGTCATCGCCGACGCCCTTTTCGGCGAGGTTACGCCGCGGATGGCAAAGGCCGTGGGGCAAAGCGCGGCCAGAAGGATTTTAATCCCCATCAGCCACTGCGACAACATCGTGGTCGGCGTGGGCGATTGCTCCATCTCCGCCATGATCCAAAGCGTAGTCCAGGAGATCCAATCCCTCGCCGGCGAGCAGGCCTAAAGGCTTGCCCAGTCTTGCTTTTTCCCCTGCCATGCCGTATAATGTAAGATGATGGATTCCACGAAGGAATCCCCGCTTTCCGAAGAAAGCCCTTACCTGTTGACCACGACCAATATCTATGCGAATTGATTACCGCGAAGGTGATTTCACTTCCTGTCGGAAGTTTTGCCTTTGCGGTTTTTCTTTGGCCCAAGGAGGAAAAGACAGTGCTTGTTGAGGGGAAAAATATCAGCTTCTCCTACGACGGTTTTTCCCTTGCCCTCCGGGATGTTGCGATCAAGATCGAAAAGGGCGAGTTTCTCGTCATCCTCGGCGCCAACGGGGCCGGCAAATCGACGCTGGTAAAGCATTTCAATGCCCTGCTCCCACTGGAACAAGGGGAACTCAGGGTAGCACAGATTGATCTCAGGGACGAGAAGGATATCTGGCTTTTGCGCCGTCTCTGCGGGATGGTTTTCCAAAACCCCGACAACCAGTTTGTCTCATCTACGGTGGAAGAGGATATCGCCTTTGGCCTTGAAAACTACGAGGCGCCCCGGGACGAAATCCCGGAGCGGGTCCGGGCGGCCTTGGCCCTTGTGGAGATGGGCGGCTATGAGAAGCGGGCGCCGGATACTCTATCCGGCGGGCAAAAACAGCGCGTTGCTTTGGCCGGGGTGCTGGCGCTGGAACCGGAGATCATTATTTTCGACGAGGCCACCGCCATGCTGGACCCCAGCGGCAGGCAGGAAGTGCTGGCGATCATGGATAAACTGCACAAAGCCGGGAAAACCATCATCGCCATCACCCATTATGTGGAAGAAGCGGTGGCCGCCGATAAAGTCATCTTGATGCAAAAGGGCAGGATTCTGGCTTGTGGAAGCCCGGAAGCGATCCTGACCGACCTTGACCTGATGAAAGCAGCGGAGCTGCTCCCGCCCCTGCCGGTGCGCCTCTACCATGACCTGCGGCAGGCGGGTGTCCACTTAAAGAATTGTCCACTAACCAATGAGGAGCTTGTCAAAGAGATATGGCAATTAAAGTCGAAAACCTGAGCTACTCCTATGAACAGCCCTTTGGGGAGAAGGTGGGCGCCCTTAAAAACGTTTCCTTCTCCATCAAAGCCGGTGACTTTGCCGGGGTCATGGGGCATACCGGCTGTGGCAAAACCACTTTGCTCCAGCTACTGGCCGGGCTGCGCCTGCCCACCGGCGGGCGGGTCTATGTGAATGGCGAGGAGATCAATGCCAAAGGCTATGACCGGAGCGGTTTAAGGCAAAGGATCGGCGTGGTCTTTCAATATCCTGAGTACCAGCTCTTTGCCACGACCGTGGAAAAGGACGTGGCCTTTGGCTTGAAGCATAGCGGTTTAAGCCGGCAGGAGGTTATAGCCCGCGTCCAGTGGGCCCTGGAAACCATGGGCTTTGACTTTGCCAAGGTCCGTAACCAGTCGCCACTGGCCCTGTCTGGCGGGGAGAAGCGGCGGGTGGCCATTGCCGGTGTGCTCGCGCGGAAACCGGAGATCCTCATCTTTGATGAGCCCGTCGCCGGGCTTGACCCGCACGGCCGGGAAAACTTCTTACGGTTTGTGAAGGAAATGAATCAAGCCGGGACCACTATTATCATGGCTTCCCATAACATGGAGGCACTGGCCGGGTACACCAAGCATCTGTTGGTACTGGAGGAGGGCAGGCTTATTGACTCCGGAGCGACCAGGGAGGTTTTCCTCCGCCTGCAGCAAAGGAATAACTGGGCCTTTGGCCAGACAAAAGCGCAAAGAATCGCTACCCTGCTGGCAGAGGGCAACCTGGCCCTATCTCCGGCGGTCGTCACCTATGACGACTTGCTTTCCGCATTAAAGCGGGAACTGACCGGAGGTGGTAAGGGATGAAGACCCTGCCGGCCGGCCAATACATTCCGGGGCATTCGTTCCTCCACCAACTCGACGCCAGGACAAAAATTCTCTGCCTTTTCCTCCTCATAGCCACGGTCATTGGCGCCCTGTCCCTTTGGAGCTATGCCCTGGTGCTGGCGGTGATTGCCCTGCTCATCCTGGTTTCAAGGTTACCGGTGCGCCCCGCCGTTGCCCCGGTTCGCGGCATCTACAGGTTCTTGCTGATAGTTTTCCTGATGAATGCGCTATTCTTTGGCGGGGAAGAGGTACTGGCCTCCTGGGGGATCTTCCAGCTCTCGCGCGAGGGGATTAGACAAGGCTTCCGCGTGGTGGGCAATGTGCTCCTCATCCTCATCCTTGGCAACCTGCTGACCATGACCACCTTGCCCACCCAGGTCACCACCGCCCTGGAGAGCCTGATTAAACCGTTAAAGTTCATCGGCGTTCCCACCGAGGATGTGGCAATAATCATCAGTATCGCCATTCAGTTTATCCCCACTTTAGTGGAGGAAACCGAATTGATCAAAATGGCCCAGATCGCCAGAGGGGCCAGGTTTGAAAGTAAGAAACTGCTGGAACGGGCGGCAAGCTTTATCCCGCTGGTGGTGCCGGTCTTTATCTCCGCTTTCCGGCGGGCCGATGAGTTGGCCCTGGCAATGGAGGCACGCGGTTATCGCAATGCCAAGAACCGGACTAGGCGAAAAAAGGAACCCCTTGCGCCCCATGATTACTGCGCCTTAGCAGTATGCGCTTTCATCTGCCTGGTCCAGTTCCTCTTGCTGCGTAATCTAGTCTGACTTTACACCTTATACGCGGGCAATTACTCTTATTCTGGAGGGAGCAGTTACTTATTCTCCAGTAAGGAGCAATTACTCATTATTCGGGAGGGATTTCGATGGTAAGAATGTCTTATGTGAAACGCTCGGTTATCACCGCAGCCTGCATCGGCCTCTGCGTTGTGCTGCCCATGGCGTTCCACGCTATTCCAAATGCCGGTAGTCTTCTCAGTCCGATGCACATTCCTGTTCTCTTATCTGGACTCATCTGCGGCTGGTCTTTCGGGCTCCTTTGCGGGTTGGCCGGCCCCTTACTCTCCACCCTGATCACGGGCATGCCACCGGTGGCCTATTTACCGCCAATGCTGGTAGAGCTTGCCGTTTACGGGCTGGTT
>DUNX01000046.1 GCA_012839115.1 Bacillota bacterium | reverse complement strand
TCACCGCAAGGATCATTGTTAGCGTTTCCTATAAAGAATGTCAGGGTGTCGTTGGTAAAAAAAGACACTGGCCAGCAGTAAACCGTTTCAATAACCAATGAAACCACCCCATCATGGTGTAAAATAAAAAGCCCGGGAAGAGTCCTTCTGTTTCGCGCACGCGCACGATGAGACGAGACTCCTTCCCAGGGCTTTTATCCCAGAGGTGTAACAGCCTGTCATATGTGCAGCAGCTTAGCCGCCTGCGCCGCTCGGTCCAGACCCGGTGATTCTTACCGGCGGAACCCCCAGGCGTACTCTCTGTTTGTATGTTTTTTATATTAGCAACAGCATCTGTATATTTTTTATATATTAGCAAAGACAGCAGTATATGTCAAGCATATCCGCAACTGTGGGCCGGGTCAAGTATTATCGACTAATAGTAGCAGAACCTGGGTAGATGCGTACCTCAACGATTACTACGATTACTACGATTACTAATTGAACAGACTCAAAGGTAGTGGCAAAATCCTACCAGCCCCATCCGAACATAAGCACGAGCCATATTGTGAAGCTCGTATCACCATTATTCTCTATGGTTTAAATAGGCCCCACCCCCACATCAAGCGTTAACCCGCTATCGTAGGTTTTTTTACGGCCCAAAATCCCCTGAATACTGTAGAAGTTGTAGTTGATAAAAAATGAGCCTCCACTATAATGGAGGTAAAGGGCGTAATATTTGCCGTCCATGAGCGATTTATCGTTGTACCATCTCATGCCCAAGCCAATACTGTAATCAATTCAAGCACCCTGGCATGATCTCGCAACTGTTTATTCATGGCGACCAGTTCTTCATTCATGGCGGAGATCTCTTCGTTTTTATCCTTTAACTCCTCCAGCAGGTTTTTGTAATTGGTGATATCATTAAACAAAACAACTGTACCGTGGATACTTTTTTCTTTGCCATAGTAGATTGGTTGGACATAAACGAAATAATGGGTCTTGCCGGGTTCCAGCAGGCACAATTCACCGTCAATATAGGCACTTGTCCCCGTAGCAACCGCTTCAATAATCGCCCGGGCTTCGCTTGCCCCTTCACTGTTCTGCCTTAAAAAATCGACAAAAGATTTTATCTCGTTATCGGGAGCCCGGGCGTATGCAGGAAAAGCGTTTTGAAAAGCGGGGTTAAAATCGATAATTTTTCCGAAACTATCAATAATAACAATTGCCTCCCTCATGTTGTCCATGATTTTTCTTAAAGCTATGGGGACAATGTTTAGAAATTGATACCTGAAAGTAGCAAGGGAAAAAAGGAACAACGACGCGGAGAAACATATTGGGGTGATGTCCGCACGGTTAAAAATATATAGGTCAAAGATGAGATTGGCGATAATAATAAGATTGGCGGCCAAAGGAACCAAAGCCGCGATAATCAGCAGCAGTGGCCGGACAGAAGCCTTTCCCCACTCTTTTATCGCCTTTGTGATCAGCATAATTATCCCGGTAAGCAGATACAAATAGGAAAAACCTGTATGGAACCAAAACATTATTCCATACGCGGTATAACCATAGTCAAAGACAGAGAAGAATACAAAATGCCGCTCATTTGTTAACAAGGTAAGATAAGACAGGAACGGCGGGAGAGATAAGAAGTATATTATTTTTTTCAAGGAAAACAGTTTATGCCGGGTATAAATCCCGCATAACAACAGCCAGTTCAGACCGATAAAACATATACCAAAGTATTTAAACTTCACTGCAAACCACATACTCTGACGGTCTATGGAAAGTACCTCCATAATCTGGCCAACCGACCAGATACTAATCAGACAATGCAGGGAGATATAAAGGTAAAGCAGGGTATTTTTTTTTGCTCTTAGCAAAGAATAACCAATCAAAACCATTGCATTTAAAACAACTACAGGCAGGAGATTAATTCGCAAATCAAAAACTAGATGCCACATAGGCCGTGTCTCCCTCCTTTTGTTGCTACCGGAGCCTGCCGGAGAGGAGGAGGAACCGCACACTCTCCTCCTGTCACTCTCTGGATAGGTACCGGCCGAACAGGGGTTTGTGCAAAAAACGATCATAAGCTGTCATTTTCCCTTATACCACTTTTTCGCGCGCGATGGAAAAATGAACATATGGCAGAAAAATAGTGACTACAGGAGAATAGTCACTATTTTCAGGTGCATCCTTCATACCAGTTTATTTTTCATGGCATAAACCGCCAGTTGTCTCCGGTCTTGAAGCTGAAGCCTCTCCAGAAGTTTCGAGATGGTGTTTCTTATGGTTCCTTCGGAAAAATGAAGACAGTCGGCAATCTCTTTGGTGTTTTTCCCTTCTACAACCAACCGGATTATATCCAGTTCTTTCTGGGAAAACTCCGCAATTAACCGCTTATGTTCAACCAAAAAGCTCTCCATCACATCCATTTGCTGTATAAAAGTGGATAGCACATCCTGCTGGATTACGGCAACCCCGTCTGCCAGGTTTTTGATGACCCGGCGCAGTTTGTCAGGTTCAATGTCTTTAAGAATATAGCCATCCGCACCATTCTTCAGGGCTTGCGCCACATTTTCATCATCGCCGTAGATTGTTAAGATAAGAACTTTAATAAAGGGGTATCGGGTTTTAATTATGAGCGTTCCTTCCACCCCGTCGCAAACCGGCATCATCAAATCCATTAAGACAACATCAGGAGCGAGCTTTTCACAAAGCTCAAAAGCCTCTTTTCCATTCTCCGCACATCCAACAACTTCGATCTGCGGATCCTGCTCAATAATAAACTTCAAACTCTCGCGGAGGATGGGTAAATCATCTACAACCAACACCTTTACCATTAAAAACTCCTTATATGATATATTTCTGCCCACTGAGCCCATATCTACAAGGAGAAATTATATAAAAACCTGTTTTCGTCGTTTACCTGAATTTATAAAAATTTCTTTTCGGTGACAATATTTATATAAATTATACATTATTACTTTTTATGGTGTCAACGACACAGTCAACCAATAAATATACATAACCTTTTACCTACAGTCGCTTAAACCAGAATAGCGATGAAGAAAACGGAAATTTGACCAAAAACTGAATACCGGCCCACTTAACCCTTTTGCCAACGGCTTTGGGTGGCAGTTCCTCCTCCTTTTGGCTGAGATCTTCTCCTGCTTTTTTCTATGGTAAATCCGTCCGGAAGACAGATGAAGCTTTGGCTGTTCCCTGATATAGTAAAAGAAAAAACGAAAGGATGTTTTACCATGACAAAAAAGAGGCTCTTTCCCGGAAAATCAGTTATATTAATGATCTGCCTTATGTTTTTGGCAGCGAAAGCTTTCGCCGCTGACCAACTCAAAATCAGGGAATACGAAAGGCTTTTGCTGGATGATGCCGGTTGCGCCGACGTGGAAATTCTTTTGACCCGGAGTGAAGAACTAAGCGGCGCCCTTTCCCTGGATAACCTGACGCCGGAGGAATTATTACCCGCTGTCCGGTTGGGTATTTTTTATCACAATCTTTCCGTCCACGGCGCCGGGCAAGGGCACCGCGGCTATGCCAAAAAAGCGGTTGCGGTCTTAACCGGGGTTCATCACCATCCGGATCTCCCGGAGGAACTTCGCCCCATCAGCGGCGCCTTTCTTGGTTCCAGCCTGGCTTTGGCCGGTAATGAGGCGCTCAATCCGGTGAATAAAATCAAACACGTAAAAGATGGGCTAAAATACCTGGATGCCGCAGTAAAAAAATACGGCCGGGACTCCTATTTCCCCCTCTTCTTCCGGGCCAACGTCGGGACCGCCCTGCCGTGGTTCTTTTTCCGGGAAAAGACGGCGGTCAAAGATTACTTGGCTTTGGCAGACTGGTACAACCGGGAACCGGAACGGATTCCCGCCGGGATTATGGCTTCGGTCTTTCTCCATTTGGGCGACTACTACAAAAGCGAAAAGAAGCTGGATAAGGCGGTTACCTACTGGCGCAAAGCTTGGCAACTCGACCCGGACGGCGAGGTTGGCGCCCAGGCCAAAGAGTTGCTGGAATTGTTCGAAGGATAAGGGGGCGGGCTGATGGTTCTCGTGGCTTTGCAGGATGTTTATAAGGATTACATCATGGCGAAAACCAGGGTGCCGGTGTTGAAAGGGATCGGTCTACAACTGGCCGCCGGGGAAATGGTCTGCCTGATGGGGCCGTCGGGCAGCGGGAAAACCACCATCCTCAATATTATCGGCGGGATCGACTTTGCGGATAAAGGAAGGGTCTCCGTGTATAATCAGGATTTGGAGGTAATGAGCGACAAGCGGTTATCAGGGTTTCGGAATAAAACCTTGGGTTTTATTTTCCAGTACTTTAACCTAATTCCCGTCCTGACGGCCTTTGAGAACATCGAGTACCCCCTGGTCTTGCAGGGAATTGAAAAGAAAGAGCGCCGGCGGCGGGTGGAAGCGATGCTGGAGGCGGTAGGCCTGCCCGCCGTAAAAAACCACCGCCCCGATGAGCTTTCCGGCGGGCAGCGGCAGCGGGTGGCAATTGGCCGTGCCCTCGTCACCAGGCCGAAGCTGGTCATTGCCGATGAACCCACAGGTAACTTGGATCACAAAACCGGAAGAGCCATCATGGAACTGATGAAAGAGATGAATGAAAAGAATAGAACCACCTTTATCTTTGCCACCCATGATCCGATGGTCTCCGCCTACACCAGCCGTATCCTCCACCTGTTGGACGGAGCCATCGTTAAGGAGGAAAAACCATGAGTACCCTGTTTCTGGCTTTACGGAACCTCTTCCGGAACAAGCGCCGGACCATGCTGACCTTGACCGCTATTACCACCGGTATTATGGCCTTAGTGCTTTTCGACGGTTTTGTCCGCTACACCCTTTGGGGGCTGCAGGAGTCCACCATCCGTAACGGCCTGGGTCATCTCCAGCTCTCAACAGCAGAGGAGTATTTTACCACCGGTAATTTTGACCCTTTCAGCTATCTTTTTACCGACCCGGATGAGATCACAAAAAAGCTGAAGGTCCTTCCCGAGGTGAAAGAGGTGGTCCCGCAGGTGACCTTCTCCGCGACCCTGGCCGGCGCGGATAAGTCGGGGATTGTGATGGTCCAGGCGGTACCGGCCGAACTCTCCCGTTCCTTACTAAGCTTTCGTAATATTATTGACGGGCGGGATTTTACCGCCGCCGACCGGTACCGGGTCATCCTGGCCAAGGGGGTCGCGGAAAAAATCGGGGCCCGGGTCGGGGACACCCTGACAATGATGGCGGTAACCAGAAATGGCGGGCTTAATGCCGCCGATATGGAGGTTGCCGGCATCGCCTCCCTGGGCTTGCGGGAACTCGACAATATCCAGGTTTATTTGGATCTCCCGACCGCCATGGATTTCTTGGATATTACCAGCGTCCCCCTGTTGATTACCGTCCTGGAAAAGACGGAATACACCGGCGAGGTTCAAAAGACCATCACCCAGCGGCTTAAACCCAAATTAGGTCAACCATTGGTAGTCAAGACCTGGGAGGAACTGGCCGATTACTACCGGCAAGTCCAGGAGTTTTACCGCTCCCTCCTGCAGATTGTCCGGCTTATTATCATGCTGGTGGTCATCTTTACCATTGTTAATACCATGACCATGGCGGTTTTGGAGCGAACCCGGGAGATTGGTACCCTCCGGGCGATCGGCACGCAAAAAACCGGAATTATGGAACTTTTTTTAGCTGAAGGATTGTGGATTGGTTTCTTCGGCGGGATTTTCGGTGTCCTCATGGGGTTGGCCGGTTCTTCCTTCATCAACACGGCCCTTGGCGGCATCTACATCCCACCGCCGCCCGGAATGGCCGAAGGTTACCAGGCCTTTTTTGTGCCGGCTTTCGCCACGGTCTGGCAGAACCTCCTCCTGGCGGTAACCATCTCGGTCCTGGCCTCGATTTACCCTGCTCTTAAAGGGGTAAAACTAAAAATTGCCGAAGCGTTGCGTTATATTTAGCGCACAATAATACAAACACATACAGAAAGGGGTAAAGCGATTTGTACTTGCGAGATTCATGGCGTTTTGGGTTTTCACTTCGTCGGCGCCGTTTGTCTCATTTATCCCGTTTTCTTGGCATGCCTCTCCTTGGCCTGCATGCGCGTGAAAAATTTTGGCGGAACGGTTTATGCCGGGTACTTCTGGCCAGCCTCATCCTGGGCGCCCTGGGCCTTTCTCCGGTAAGGGCGGGCGGGGAAGAACCAGTGACCGCCGGGGAGATCCTGCAGCGGGTGGATGAGAACCGGATAATCCGTCCTGAATTCGCCTTTGAAATGGAGATTACTTCCTACAAAGACGGGGGCGTAATTGACCAATATACTCTGGCCGGTTATGTCCGGATCCGGGAGGCAAATGTCCAAACCCTCCTCTACTTTCTTGCCCCGCCAAAAGTTAACGGGCAAAAGATGCTGATGAGCGGGAAAGAAATCTGGATGCATTTTCCAAAGACCAAAAATGTGATCAAGCTCTCCCCCGCGCAGATCCTCTTGGGCGAAGTCGCCAATGGTGATATTATGCAGCTGAATTTTTCCCGCGATTATCATTGTACTCTCCTCCCGGAGGGGGATTCCCCGGATACCGCTGCCCAATGGGCGCGTGACAATGGTGACAAGGGGACAGAGTTCTTGTCCTGCTGTGGTGACAAAGGGACGGAGCTTTTGTCATGCTGTGAAGACCATCGCACGTGCGCACGTTTGCTCTTGGCGGCGCGGGAGAATGGGGAGGGAACCTATCAGAAGATTATTCTCTACGTAGATAAAGAATCATACCTGCCGGTAGCAGGGGAGTTTTATGCCCGCAGCGGGAAACTGTTGAAGACTGTCGCCTACCGGGAATACCGGCAGGTCTTGGGGAAACCGGTGGCGATGAAGGTCACCATTTACGATGGCCTGCAAACTGAAAAATATACCGTCATGGAATATAAGCGGTTGGTGGAAAAGAGCGTACCCGTCAACTACTACCGGAAGGAGTATCTCCCCCGTTTCACCTATTTTCCCCTGGACTGACGGGAAAGGATGGATATAAACTGATGAAGAGGCTCAAATCCGGTTTTTTCCGGAGATGTGCGCGAATATATACACAAATATATGCAGTAATATGTGCACGAAGATGTACAGAAAAAAGCGTATACGCGTGCCGCTTACTCCTGGCGCTCGGGTTAGGGATGGGTGTGCTTATTGCGCCTGTTTCCTGTGGCCAGACTTTTGCTGTAGACAATACCTGTTTTTCCGTGAAAAACCTCTGGCAACTCTCTTCCCCATCGTCCCGGTCATTATTGAATCCCGGGAATATCCTGGGGCTGGAAAAGGAGTTGACCGGCCTTCTCCTCTTGAACTGGAGAAAGGAATGGGTTTTCCGTGCCTGTGCCCGCGAGAACGGCGGGCGGTTCGTCTTCGAAGATTCAGTGCAGCTACGTTTATACCATAACGAAACGGACCTGACCAACCTGGTGAATGAGGTATATATCTCCCTGAATCCTACAGATTTTTTCTTTATTGATGCGGGTAAGCAAGTGGCGCCCACCGGCGCCGGTTATTTCTTCAATCCCTCGGATCTATGGTCGCGCGCACGGGAGCGGAGACCTTTCCTGCAGGACCGGGAACTGCCCCCTGAGGGCAGAGTGATGCTTAAGGGAGAGTACCTCTTCCCCGGCTTGACACTGGAGGTTGGCTGGGCGCCACAGCTGGCGTGGACAGAAGACGAAGACGCGGTCCTCCGGAAATACTTTGGCAGCCCGCAGCGTTCCTCCCCGGCATGGGTAAAGATTAGCGGCGGGTTCTCCGGGATGGACGGCAGTTGCCTCTTCTCTTATGACCGGCAGTGGAAGGCCGGTCTGAACCTAGCCAAGGTTTGTGGGGAGAACCTGGAGATCCATGCCGAAATGGGCTGGGAAGAATGGGCGAAAACACAGGCCGATCAGTTAAATCAACTTTTCCTTACCATCACCAGGGAGACGCATGATACCGGGGCACACGGAAACGAATGCACACGCCCAATTGAAGCCACCACGGAGAAAGGATTTGTCAAGGCTCTGGTGGGCGCCAATTACACCTTTGCCGGCGGGACAAACTTGATAATCGAATACCTCTTCAACGGGAACGGCCTGACCCGGAGGGAGTGGGAGAAGGTTTTGTTGCACATAGGCAAAAACAATGTACCGGCGGCAGGAGATGAGAATTACCCGCCGGTAGCCGTCAAGCTGCAAAGGACCACCGAATTTTTTGCGGAAACCGGCTTCCCCGGCCTTCTCCGCCACTACGCCATGGCCAGGCTCTATAAAGAACTGCCGCCCGCTTTGGCCCTGGAACAAATAATCATCCAAAACCTGGTCGACAGGAGCGGGCTGGCCATCCTGGGTCTCAGCTATGAAAAAGAACGGTTCGCCCTTTCTTTAGCAACGCAAATACCCTATGGGAAACAGGAAAGCGAATTCGGCCTGATGACCGGGGACTGGCAGGTAAAACTTAAGGTTGAGTTCTGGTTTTAGTATTAAGGCGAATACTCCCGAAAACCACCCATACCAGGCAGCAAATATCTTATTAATACCTGATAAATGGATGACCAGATATGTTATAATGGAGTAAAAAGCAGACTCTTACAAATATGGCAGCAATGAGCGCAGCCAAATATAGAATTGTTTTCCTGGGTTATAATACTCGAAGTAAAGACAAATAGGGTGATGAGATGTTCAGTGTCTATATTGTCGATGACCATCCCTTTGTCCGTGAAGGACTAAAGGCCTACCTGAGCACGGATGCGGAGATCCGTATTGCCGGGGAGGCCGGGGATGGGGAAACCGCCCTGCCGGAACTGGAAAAGCTGGAGCCGGACGTGGCCATCATCGACCTTCACCTCCCACAGATGAGCGGCGTGGAGCTTATCAAAGCCATCAAAAAAAACGGGCTCCATACCCAAGTGATCATCCTCTCCAGTTTCTGTGAGGACGAAGAGATCATCGCCGCCATCGACGCCGGTGCGTTAAGTTATTTATTGAAAGACTCCGCCCCGGAAAAACTGCTGGCAGCGGTGAAAGCCGCCCGGCGCGGCGAACCAGTCCTGCATCCCCGGATTGTTAAAAAACTGATGCAACGGGTCAGCCGGAAGGAATCACCGGTCGAACCTTTGACCGCCAAAGAAAAGGAGGTCCTGGGCGAACTGGTTAAAGGCAAGTCCAACAAGGAGATCGCCGCCGGGCTTTTTATCTCCGAGACCACAGTTAAAACCCACATCAGCAATATTCTCCAGAAATTGCAGGTCAAAGACCGAACGCAGGCGGTAATCAAAGCCCTTGAAATGAAACTGGTATAACCGGTGGATGTGGCTTCCCGTCTTCAAGGAGCCGGATCATGCCTGTAGTTCTTTGGAAGGAGCGTAGAATGGGAACGAAATTAAGAACCTTCATCTACAGCGGAATGATTGGGATCGGCATCTCCTTCATGTTTATGCTGACCCTCGAAGGTTTTCCTCAGACGATAACCCCATTCATAACCTATACCATCTTCGGCCTGGCGGCCGGGTTTCTCATCTCTTTTTCTTATGTAATAACAAATAGGCTTTTTTCCCGTTTCAAGGCCTACAATGAACACCTTTTTCTGCGTATAATCCACTCCTACCTGGTATGTACAATCGCCTTTTTCCTGGTGGCCTTGGTTATGACCCTACTACCCTGGTCCATCTTTCCTTCCCTGAAAACCGCTTTTTACTCCAGTATGGGGGTGGGGATTATCTCCGCCATGATCTGTTTTTACTTCGAATACCTTGCCGTCAAGGATGAGCGGTTGCGGCTTGAAGAAAAAAATAAGGAACTGGCGGTGGTTGAAGAACGTAACCGCATCGCCAGGGAATTGCATGACTCCGTATCCCAAAGTCTCTTCGGGATCAGCCTTAACCTGAATACCCTGGAACTAATCCTCCAGAGTCAACCGGATAGAGCCGGGGCCCTCATTGGGCAGGTGAAAGAGATGGTGGAAGAGGCCCAAAGAGAGATGCGGCTGATGATCTATGGATTACAACCTGCCGTCCTGCGGGAAAAAGGCTTCTTCGAAGCCCTGGAAACCCTCGGCGAGCTCTTTTGCACCCGCTATCAACTGGAGGTCACTTCCCTGCTGGAGGGGGACGAGACGAAAATAGACCACAGGACGCAACTGGCTTTATACCGGGTTGTCCAAGAGGCGCTGCATAATATCGTCAAACACGCCCACGCCACCAAGGCCAAGGTTTTGTTGACCATTCAAGACGGGGAAGTAGTGGCCAGGATAGAAGATAATGGTCAAGGGTTTGATGCGCGCCAGGCCAACAGCCCCGGTTTTGGCCTCGCGGGAATGAAAGAACGCATATCAGCCCTGCAGGGTGATTTTTATCTTAACACGGTGATTGGTAAAGGCACTGCCATAACAGTGAGAATACCGTTGCCCCCACTTCCCGGTTTCCCCTGTTAGAACCTGCGCCCTTTTTAACAGCGCGCCCCTGGGCTCTCCATCCTGAAGTTGATTGCCAAGCCAACTCTTGCCTGCCATTTTTACCCGGTATTTGTTTATTATTTATGAAATATTACTTATGATAAAGGAAAAAAAGGAATTGCAGCGAATTTTAGACAAGGAATTGTTATGAAAGAAGACAGGTGTGAAAGAAGGTAGAAAGGAGAAATAAATTATGTTAGATAAAATTCAGGCTGTCTTTTCTTTACAAGCAGCCGGTGGCAGGATAAAAAAGAAAATTTTCTTAGCTGCCTGCATCACCTTGCTCCTGGCAATGGTAATCCTTTTGTCAAGTTGCCAAAAACCGCGAACCCCCTCCGAAGAACTGATCGCGGCCATGAAAAAAACTTCTGATGCTGAAACCTTTGCGGCCTCAGCAACTTTTTCATTTAAACTGGAGTCCCAAACCGAAGATCCGAAAGATCAAGCGATAAACGAAATACTCAGCAATATCACCCTGCATTTACTCCAAAAATGCGACCAAAAAGACCTGCGTTACCAATTGGACCTCAACCTGATTTATAAAGGACAAAACTCCGGAAGCTTGATCCTCTATGCCGACTTAGAAAAAATAACCTTGCAATCACCTTTTTTGAGTCCAAGGCCGTTCGTTTTCAACTGGGAAGACCTTCCGGCTTTGACCAGTCAGTACTTATACGGTACCCAGATCCACATCACCGATTATTTCCCCTTGATCTTTGATGAAGGTCTCACCACCTTCAAACAAATCCGGGATGCAGCTTATCACGCGTACGCGAATTTTTTGGCGGAGAGAGTCGAAGTAAATCCGAAAAAAGCCCATATTACCCTGGCGGAAGTGGAAGGAGAAAAAACTTATCCCTGTACCGAATATATTCTGAATTTGAATTATGACGAAACCTTGCAAAATGACTACATAGAATTCTCTGTCGCCATCTTGGAAAACGAAACCATCCGTAGTCTTCTCAAAGAAAAAATTACAGGCTTCGTGGAAATTGCCAAAAACAATGGTGATCTCGTAACCTGGCCGTGGACTGAAGAGGAGATCATGGACTTTGTCGCAAATGTCGAGCCAAATCTTGATCTATTGGTGGAATTCTTTACCGATGCATATCCAACGACCGCACCATCTATCCCCGATAACCAGATGAAAACGGACTACAGAATAAGCGTTGACGAATCCGGGTTAATACGGGCGATGGTTATAAATCAAACCATAAGCTTACCGGGAGAAGAAAACACTTCTCCAAACCCGGTGATGAATACCGCACTGGAGATGCAGTGGTACAATTTCGGAGAACAACCGGCTTTCCTCGAGTTTCACCCGGCCAACGCCTTTGATGCCGGAAAGGCCTCCGAGGAGGAGTGGGCGGCTGTTATAGAGGAAGTGAAGATAAACTCCCTTGGGCAGTTATTTATTAATCCTCTTTTCCAAGAAATTATGAGACTCTCCAATATGGGTAATTGATTCTGGCGTATCCAAATAACTCGCGACAATC
>DUNX01000045.1 GCA_012839115.1 Bacillota bacterium | reverse complement strand
TTATTCAGCCAATTGCGGGCGCCTGCGCGTTTTTTGCAGTCCCGCAGCACACTGCCGGTGATGCGATGGCAAAAAGAAAGAACAAACAGAAGGTATGTGATGTATGGACAGGCGGCGGTTATTTTCCCCTTTGCGTACGGCTGTGAGCCTCATCGCGCTGCGTACATACTGTAGACCGCGCAGACATAGACCACACGTATCTGCGTCGCGCATGTATGTGCTGTTTTTCACTGTTGTTTTCTGCTTGCTGATTCAGGCCTTGCCTGCGGCCGGTGTTGTACTGACTGTTACCGCCGGGTACGAAGGATATGTGGTTCCCGGGCGCTGGGCCCCGTTGGAAATAGAGGTTACCGGCGTCATGGACGGTTGGGTCCAAATTACCAGGCTGCGAGAGGGCTTACCTGCGGTGACCGAAGAGTACCGTTGCCGGGTAGAAGATGATACCCGGCGTTTGTTGATCCCGGTTTTTGCGGAGGAGACCGGAAGCAGGTTCGAGGTCCGGTTGGTTGAGGATGGGAAGGTCTTGGGCCGGGTAGGATTGGATCTTCTGGAGAAGGTTTTTCCCGGGCACCTGATTCTGACGGTGAACTTGCCCGCACAGCATCAACACACAGTTGGACCGGTGTTTTCTTCCGCCCACGGGCATGAGCCGGTATTAGCAATTCCAGTGGAGTTTTCCGCCCTTCCCGGGTCCGCCCTGGCTTACGACGGAGTCAGCGCGCTAGTGGTAAGCGGGGATTTGGAGGTCCTCAACCCCCTGCAAGTCCAGGCTTTACGGACCTGGCTGGCCGGGGGCGGGAGTTTACTTCTCTTTCCCACACAGGGCTGCGTGGAAGCGGAGGCGGATGGCAGGCAGACGGATGTTTGGAGCGGTCCGGCGGCGGCAGGTGTGTATGGCATACCCACGGGGGAAACAGAAGAAGGGTGGGAAATTCGCCGTTATGGACGGGGGCGGATCATCTGCGCACAGGCGCAAGACAGCGGGCAACCGGTCACAACCGTGGATTGGCAGCGGTTGCTGGCGCTGGAATCTTATCCCCGGCCATTGCGCTTGACACCGGGGCTGGTTTTCCGGGAAGGGGAAATACCCCGGTTTTTCGGGGAAAATGAGGGGATTACACTTGTCCCGCTTATGATCGTGCTTGCCCTTTTGTTCCTGGGCGGCTTGGCCGTTGCGGGCATTTTCTACAAGAAAAGAACGGCTGTTGCCTTGCTTGCGTACGTTGCCGTAACAACACTTCTGGCCGTGCCGGTTGGAAGATGGCTCGCCGGTAACTGGCAGCGGGGTGCGATCATCTATACGCGGGCGGTTCTTCTTCCGGAAGATACCGGAGTCTTAATTGATACCGTAATCCGGTTTCCGGAATCCACCTGGAAAACGCCGGTTTCGCCGTGGGGGGCCACCCTGGCGTTGGGGGAAACGGCACAGGGAGCGATCAACCGGGAAGGAACAGGGGAAACGTTTTGGCGCCACGATAGCCTGCAGCCTTCATTCTTTGCGAAAGCGGGAGATGCAAAGCACTTGCACTTGACGGGATTGCTGCCGCCCGGGACCAGACGCGCCGGTGACACGCACGTGCGTGGTAAAACCGGTCCGGGACAGGCGATGAAAATGAAAGCAGGGAGAAAGCCGGCAGGAGAAGGCGCGGCGGTTCAACCCCCCGGCGGCCTGCTGCAAAGAGATCCATGGCTTGCCGGTTTGGGAGCACTTTTTCCTGGGGAGAGGTGGACGGTTGGTTACGGCGATCTTCCCGGGTTTACCCTTACATTGGAAAACAGCCGGGGCAATTTGGTTCTTTGGGCTGAACCAAAACCTCTACCGGAAGGTTTGCCGTAATAACAAAGGCGTGTGCACTGCCGTGCGCGCGTGAAGAAGCGGGGGAGTTGCCATGATTGCCGTGGCCTGGGCTGACCTTAACGCCTGGAGTAGCCGGCGGGCGAGGTTTTCGCTTTTGGCGGTTTCTGCATGTTTGACTGCCGCCGGCATTCTTTTCCGGCTCCGGCCGGAACTCTGGGGCCAGGCGTTGACCATCTCTTTACTTTGGGTCGGGTGGCAGGTTGGCGCGGAGAAATGGATCAGGCTGAAATCATGGGACTGGATCCGGCAGGAGCGGCTCGGTATTGCCCGGATCGTTGCGGGGAAATTCACCGCCGCATTGCTCTTAATCATTTTGCATGCTTTACCTGCTTTGCCGCTACTTGTGACCATGGTTTACGTTTGGGGGATACCCTGGGTAAGATTGTTCCGGCTGGTAATATTTATCATGACCGCTTCCTGGTTGATTGCGGCCTTGATTTTCCTGGCGGACCACATGATTTGGCTGGGGCAGCAGGTGACCCGGATTTTGTTGGGCGGCGGCTGGCTGGTGCTCAGCGCCGCCGTGCCGTTTTTGCGCCCGCTTAATCCCTTCATCTTCACGGGCAGGCTGCTTTTGCCCGGACCGTTGGCAAGCATCGTCCCCGGGCTCCTGGCAAATCTGGCCTTAACGTTTTTTTCCGCCTTGCTTCTTTGGCAGTATAATAAAAAGCGGTTCAAGGCGGCCAGGGCGGGGGCAATAGAAAACAGCGGCGGGGGAGTCTAGAGATGAAGCGAATATTCCGGGTTGGGATCCGCAGGCGCGGGCGCGCGCCGGGGGCCGGAGAGCTCCGTGGGCGGCCGGTACGGGAAGGGGAGCAGCCCCCGGCAATTCCGGATCCGGAACCGGGGAGCCGGCTGTACGTGCGTGCACATATATATGGACTGTTATACCGGGTACAGAAACGCCTAAACATGATTATTACCGGTGTCGAGGCGGCTACTTGTACCGCCTGGCTGGGAGCGGCAGCCGGGTTATTCCTTTTCTTCCGGCTTTGGCCGGGATGGGCGGGGGACGTGAAGATACGTGCGCCTCTTTTTCTCTGGTTGCTCCTGCCGGTCCTTGGGATCCTGGCCGGATGGTGGCGGGGGCGGCAAAAACGCCTGGATCTGGCGGCAACCGCCTTCTGGCTTGACCGCTCCCTCCAACTGCAAGAAATTTTCAGCGCGGCCCTTTTTTGCCTGGAACGTGGCTGTACCGGTCTGTTTGACCGGGAGATCCTGAGCCGGGCGGGGGCGGTTGCCCTCCGGATAGAAAAGCCGCCTTGGCCGCTCCGGTCTTTATACCGGCGTACGCTGCTGGCAGTAACGGCCGTTTTTTTCCTGTTCTTGATCCCGGCCACCCTTGACCTGGCTTTTTTCCGGCGGGCCCCGTCCTCTTCCCGGCTTCCCCATCCCCCGGAGGTCATGGAAGAAGAGGGAGGATTCTTGTTCCGGGATAAAGAAGGGCAGGTAATTTTACCGGAAGAACTGGCCGGTTTTCTCTTTACCCACGATCAAGAATTGGCAGAGCGGGCCGTAGATGCCTTACGCGCGGGGGATATGAAAGCCTTGGCCGGCCTGCTCAGAGAAGCCGGGGAGCAGATGGGGGATTCTGATACCTGGCGGATGGCAGCCCAGGAATTGGAGGAGTTTTTGGCCGGGGGCGGCGAATTGTTGCCGGAGGGAGAGTACCCCGGCAGAGAGCAGGGGACCCCGGCCTCCCGGAACAGCGGACCTCCTGTTTGGGGTGGAAGACCGGAAGAAGAACCGGGAATCTCTCCGGAGGAGGGCTGGATCGGAAGAGCTGGAGAGGAGATAACCGGTACGGAGAGGGTATGGGCGGAAGAAGGAACCGGCAGCCGGGAAGGAGAAGGCGGCGACGAAACCCTGCCGGCTGCTTTTGCCGGGAGAGCCGGGGAAGAAGGCACACCCAGGGAGATTAGGGGCGGCGGCTTGACCGGGGGAGAGGGAGAAGGAGACAGAGGGGAAAACGTGGAGGTGTTTTCCGGGCTTTCCGGGCACGAGGAGGCTGTCATCACCCGTTCCGCCGACAGTCCGGTCTTCGCATATGTCTTGCCGGCTCAGGACCCCCGGACCCCTTTTAATGCGGCTTTACCACCGGCGGCCCGGGCGGCTGAGGAGGCGCTGGCCAGAGCAGGCGTGCCCCTTGAGTATGAGGAATACGTAAGAGTCTATTTCCAGGAGTTGGCCAAGGAATTTGAATAGCCGGTTCAACCGGAGATCGATTTTTATCGTGGGAAGGATGGGATGGCAATGGGACGAGGAAAACCCGGAGTGAATGAATACCGGGAGAGTCTGGAACGCGTCAGGAAGGAGATCCACCGGGTGATCATCGGCCAGGAGGAGGTGGTGGACCTGGTGCTCCTGGCCTTGCTTTGCGAAGGCCATGTTTTACTGGAGGGAGTGCCGGGGATCGGTAAAACCATGCTTGTTCGTGCCCTGGCCGGGTCTTTGTCGCTCTCTTTTGCCAGGATTCAGTTTACGCCGGATCTGATGCCCGCGGATATCCTTGGGACCAGTATTGTGATGCAAAACAACCGGGGCGGATTTGACCTGCAGTTTGAAGAAGGCCCTGTCTTTGCCCACCTGGTGCTGGCGGACGAGATTAACCGGGCTTCGCCGAAAACCCAATCCGCCCTCTTGGAAGCGATGCAGGAGAGAACGGTGACCATCCGTGGTGAAAACCACCGGTTGCCCGGTCCCTTCCAGGTTTTGGCCACACAGAACCCCCTGGAGATGGAGGGTACCTATCCCCTGCCCGAAGCCCAAGTCGACCGGTTTTTCTTTAAGATCCTGGTGGATCACCCCTCCGAAGAGGAGTTGGTCGAGATTATTCAGAGCACTTCAGGGCCGGCCGTGCCTTCCTGCCGTCCGGTCTTAAGCCGGGAGGAGCTTCTTGCCCTCCAGAAAGCCGTCCGGGAAGTAGTGGTCCCTCCCAATGTGGCCGGGTATGCCGCCCGTTTGGTCCTGGGGACCCAGCCCGGGGAGAAGGCAACAACCGCTGGTGTCCGCCAGTATGTGCGGTACGGCGCCGGTCCCCGGGGCGCCCAGGCGCTCGTCATGGCGGCAAAGGCACAGGCGCTCAGTACGGGAAGGTTGAACGCCGGGGTGGAGGACGTCCAAGCGGTGGCATTACCCGCTCTCCGCCACCGGATCGGCCTTAATTTCGACGGCCAGAGCGAAGGGGTTTCCATTGACCTGCTCCTGGCGGAGGTTATCGAGAAAACTCCGGTGGAAAAGGGAATACCTGTGGAATTGCAGGAGAAAAAGACCACCCTTTAGTAGGCGGCAGGAGGAAGATGAAAAATGGCAGGTCAGCTTCTGGAACCCGGAGACTATGAACTGATTAAAAACCTTAACTTGCAGGTGCGGCTGAGGGTTTCCGGATTAATCACCGGCGAGCAACGCAGCCCGGTTCAGAGCGGGGGAATTGAATTTGCCGAGTACCGGGAGTACCAGCCGGGGGATGACAGCCGGCGTATTGACTGGACGGTTTTTTTACGGATGCACCGGTTGATGATCAAGCTCTGTGCGGAAGAAAAAGAGCTTACCCTGATCTTGATTGTTGATACTACCCGCTCGATGGCCTTCGGGCAGCCGGAAAAACTCCGGACCGCGCTCCGGGCGGCAGTGATTTTGGCCGGGGTCGCCCTGGCCGGCGGGAATCGCGCCGCAATCCTGGGGCTGGGCGCCGATCCGGTGGAGATTCTCCCTCCGGTCCACGGGCGCGATGCCCTCTTCCGGGTGGTGGAGGCGGCCTCACGGGTGCAACCGTCGGTGGCCGTGGATCCGGCGCCGGTTCTAAACAGGCTGGCAACCGTGTACGGCCGCCGGGTTTTAGCGGTTTTCCTTTCCGACCTCCTTTTTCCAGAGTGGGAGACTGCCTTACGCCGGCTGGCGGCGGCCGTTGGTTGCGGTGACGCCGGGGAGGGATATCTCATTCAGATCCTGGCCCCGGAAGAACTGGACCCTCCTTATCTGGGGGAGATCACCCTGGTGGATATGGAAGGCTGCGGCGAGGTCCCCCTTTATCTCGGTGCTGAAGACCTCAGCCGCTACCACCGGGCATTAGCTGATTTCTTGGAGGCGGTGCACAGAACCAGCCAGCGTTTTCATATGGGTTATTCCCTCCTGCCGACCGCTCTACCCCTGGCCCGGTTTTTCACCGCCAATTTGCGACAGGGGGGGCTGCTGGCGTGAGTTGGGAAGTACCCGCTGCCTTCTGGCTTTTTTTTCTGCTTATCCCCGTAATTATCTGTTATTTTCTCCGGGTCCGTTTTAGCCGGCACCCGGTCTCCTCAATTTACCTGTGGCAGCAGGTCCGGCAGATCAGCGGCGGCCGGCGCCTGCGCCGTTTTCCCTTGCTCCTGCTTTTTTTGCAAATCGCCACGGTCACAACGGCGATTTTTGCCCTGGCCGGACCCCTCCTGCAACAGCGGAAGATGGAGCCGCCGGGGGTCCTTTTTTTGCTGGATGCCTCCGCCGGGATGGCGGCAGAGGACGGGCCGGGGGGGTTAAGCCGGTGGGACCAGGCCCTGTTATTACTGGAGGAGGAGGTCGCCGCCCTGCCTCCGGAGACGCCCGGTGCGGTTTTTCTCTGTGCCGCCGGCGCCGAACTGCTGGAGAAGGCCGGCGACTGGCAGAAGCTGTTACAGAGGGTGCAAAGAGAGCGCCCGCGTTATGAAGGATTTGCTGAAGAAGCCATTGCCGGCGACCTTGAACTGTGGCGGGTTAAGGAGGAACGCTCCTGGGAGGCGGTGTTGATCACCGACGGCGGCCTGGATTTAGAGGGGCGCCGGTTGCGGCGGGTTTTTGGGGATGCTTTGCGTATAAAACAAATCGCCGCCGGCGGTTATAACCTGGCAGTCACCGGGTTGCGGGTTGTCGCCCCCAGCGTCCTGCAGATCCGGATTGTTAACGGCTGGCCGGAGGAGAAGACCGTTACCCTGCAGATAAAAAGGGACGGCCGGCTGCTGGCAGAAGAGTCGTGGCCGGTGGCGCCGGGGAGCAGTTACCGGCGGTTGCCTGTACCTGAGGAGTTGCTGCCTGGCGCTTACGAGGCGGTGCTCAGCGCGGCGGAAGGCGGGATAGTTTTCCCCCCCGGCAGCCGGACCTATTTGGCGGTGAACCCGCCCCGGGTTGCCCGTGTTCTTTTGGCCGGGCCGGGGAACCCTTTTCTCCGCGCCGCCCTGCGCCGTCCGGGTGTGGAGGTAACAGAAATGCCGGAGCTTCCCCCCGCGCAATTTACCGGGAAGGAATGGGATTTGGTGATTGCCGACCGGGTACCGGTACCGGCGGAGCTTGACACAGACCTTCTGGCCTTTTTGACCGCCCCGCCGGGGGCGCCGGTCCGCCCGGGGCAGAAGGTTGCCGGCCGCCTGGAAGGGACGGATTCCCCCCACCCCCTCCTGCGCTTTGTTGATTGGGGTGAAGCAACCATCGGTGAAGGTCAGGCCTTGATCGTAGAAACACGTGAACACAGCGGGCTTCAGGTACTGGCGCAGGTGGACGGCAGGCCGGTAGCTGTAGCCTGGGAAGAGAAAGGGCGCCTCCGGGTCGTCCTGGGGTTTTCACTTCTCACTTCCGAACTTGGGATCACAGGCGTCTGGCCGGTTTTTTTCCAGAACCTGCTGGCGTACTGTCTCCCCCAACTCACCGACCCAATGGCCTATACCCTTACCACAGGGGAACCGGCAGTTTTATCCGCCGGCCGTTTTTTCCAGGTCATTGACGGGGAGGACGCGCGCGCGAGCGCATTAAGTGTTGAGCACCGCGGGCGCCACGTGGTACTGCGGGCTTCCAGGCCCGGGATTTTTCACTGGGCGGATGGCGAAGAACACGGGGTTTTGGCGGCAAACATCCCTGCAGATGAGGTCGATCTAAAACCGCGGCTCCCGGTGGAGGAGAAGAAAAGAACAACGGAAGCGGTGGCGGTCTTGAAAACCCGGAGCTTTTCCCTAACCGGATGTTTTATTCTCCTGGCCCTGTTTCTACTGGGAATGGAGTGGTATTTATGGCGAAACGGTGGTTGGACCAGGCGCTAAGTGCCATACAAACGAAGGCGCAAAAATTCTTACGAAAATTTATACGGAAAACCGGCTTGCGCGCAACCGGCGCCGGGAGGCATGGGGTACGCGCCTACGCGGGCCCAAAACCGGGCGGCAGTCCGGTCCGGCAACATCTGGCCCGCTTGCGGGTGATCACCGTCATCCTGCTTTTGTTGGCCTTGGCCGGAACGGTCTTACCGCTTCCTTCCCGCCGGCAGCAGGTGGTAATTTTATTGGATGTTTCCGACAGTATCGACCGGGGGGAGCAGGAACGGGCCCGCCGGTCCGCCCTGAGGTTTCTGGCGGGTCTTTCCCCCCGCGACCAGGCGGCGGCGGTGGCATTTGCCGGCGGGCAGCGGATCCTGACCCCGCTGGTGGCGCCGGAGAACGCCGCCGCTGTTTTGGCAGGCGCCACCCTGACTGCGCCCGCGCCGGAGAAGACAAATCTCCATGGGGCGCTCCGTCTGGCCGGGACAATCTTTACAACCGGGGCCGGCGCCCCGAGTATTATCCTGTGTTCCGACGGGCGGGCTACCGCCGGCGGAGAGGTTGGGACTTTCGCGCCTTTTGCCGAGAAGGTGCGCATATACACGGTGCCGGTTGGTACGCCCGCCGCCGGCCTTTATAGTTCAGGGCTGGAATTGCCGGAGATTGCTCGTCCCGGCGAAGAGATCAGCGCCGGGTGGAGAGTCTTTTCCGACCGGTTGCAGGAGGTTACTGTGCGTCTGAAACTGAACGGGCAAACCGCGAGCACGCGCCAGGTGAAGGTTGCCGCCGGTAACAACCGGTTGCAGTTACCGCTTACCGTCCCGGCTACCGGTTTGGCCCGGGTTGAGTTGGAAGTAACCGGCGAGGACGGCCGGGCGTTGCCAATGGCCGGTGCGGCCGGACTGCTCCGGATAGGGGCGCCCGCCCGCGTTCTGGTTTTGACCGGAGTCCCACCTTCACCGTTGGCTGCAGCCTTGCGGGCCCAAGGGATGGCGGTAACCGAAGAAAAGATCGCCGGTTTTACCGGCGCGCGTGCCACCCCGGCGGAACTGAATTCTTACGCCGCGGTGGTCCTGGAAAACATCCCCGCCTACGCCCTGGCCAAGGAATTCCAGGATAACCTCGGCGATTATGTGGCCGGCGGCGGCGGGTTGCTGGTGACAGGGGGAGACAAGGCCCTGGGACGCGGGGAATACTACGCCAGCCGCCTGGAAGAATTGTTGCCGGTCCGGACGGACACCCGTCAGCGGTTGCTCTTCGACCGGTTGAAGATTTTGTTCCTCATCGACCGGTCCGGTTCCATGAGTGAGGAGGTTGGAGGCATCTCCAAACAGGAGGCGGCGGTTGCAGGACTCCTGGCGGCGGCAGCCAAACTAAACCCCTGGGATGAAGTGGGGATCCTCTGCTTTGATGATAAAGCCGATTGGATCCTCCCCTTTACTCCAGTCGGCGACGGGAAAGAGATCCAATCCGCTGTGCGGAAGATCAGCGCCGGCGGCGGAACCGAACTGGCTACCGGTTTGGCGGCGGCCATTCGCGGTTTTGCCGGGGCGGAAGCGGTACGACGCCATATGGTCATAGTCAGCGACGGGATGACCATATCAGCGGATTTTGCCGCCCTTTGCCGCCGGTTGCAGGAGATGCGGGTGACAATCACCACAATCGGTGTGGGATATGATATCAACGAGTCGCTCTTGCGGGACCTTGCCGTAATGGGGGAAGGGGAATTTTACCGGGCGGATCAGGCCCGCCTTCCCCAGGTCATCGTGGCGGAGACCTTCCGGGTAACCAGGGAACTGATCCAGGAGGATATTTTCACTCCTGTGCTGCGGATCCCCGCGGATTTTCTTGGCGGTTTACCGGACCCCCTCCCGCCGGTCCTTGGTTACCTGCGAACCAGGGCGAAAACCACGGCCGAAGTCTACCTGGAAGTGGGAGAGGGCGACCCTTTACTGGCGGCCTGGCGCTATGGCAACGGCCGGGTGGCGGTTTTTTCGGCAGATACAGGAGAGCGCTGGCTGTCCGCCTGGATACATACGCAGTTCTACAACCGTTTTTTCGGTCAACTGGTACGTTTTTTGGAACGGGGGGGCCCTGACGAGGGGATCCGGGTCTTTGCCAGCCTGGAGGCGGGAACAGCCAGGCTGGTGGTGGAGGCGACCAGCCCGGACCGCCGGCTCCGGCCCGGTTTGCAACTGGCGGCCCGAGACAGGCAGGGTGCGATCTTCCGCCTGCGGGAGACGGCGGCCGGCCGGTATGAGACGGTAATCCCCCTGGATGAGCCGGGGCTCCATCTCTTCACCGTCTACGAAATTAACGGGGAGAATTGGAATACCGGCTGGGTTTTCAGCCCCCCCGGCCTGGAACACCGGCAAGCGGGCCCTGATACCGCTTTTTTGGACCGGCTTGCTTCTCTCACCGGAGGCCGGAGCCTGACCCCGGAAAATCCGGAAATGCCGGAGTTGCTTTGGAGTTGGCGCCTGGTACCGCTGCGGCGGATCCTAATTTTCCTGGCCTTGCTCCTCTTTGTGGCGGAACTCATCTACAGGAGTAGCTTCCTTGGGCAGCCGGCCAATGCCTGGGCTGCGCTGAAAGCCTGGTGGCAACGGCAACAGATGGCCGTGGAAGAGATGGCGGAATGGGAGACAGAAGATAAAAAACCCGGCGCTGACAAGGAGTATCTCCCGGAAGCAAGCCTTTCCTACAGGTACCTGGCCCGCCGGCGTAAAGCCCGGAGCGGGGAAGAAGAGAGAAAAGACGCGCACGGTAGCGAATAAAAGCAGACGCTGCCAGGTTGTGAGGTGAATATAAGAAGAAAAGAAGACACGACCGGACTATGAACACGAAATAAGAAACGCGCCAGCCATGAAAGGGTTTGGTGGCCCGGTGCGGCGGTTGCCGGCCGGCAGCGAATCTCGATCCTCCACATCAATAATTCCCTGTGCCCTCTGGTATTACCGGGGCATCTTTTTTTGGCCCTTGTTTCCCGGAGACCGGAAAGGTCATACCATATAAAAGATTAATCTCCGGAGTGAAACAGGTGCGTAAAACCATTAGCCAGCAACCTAAACCGAAGACTCCAGCAAAGCCTAAGGCCCAACTCAAGCCTGAGACTCAACCTAAACCCGGGACCCAAAGCAAAGCAAAGCCAATACCCAAACCTGTACCAAAACCGCTTGTCAGTTTTGTTATCCCCACCATCAACCAGGTCGATTTGGTAGTAAAATGCCTCTCCTCGCTTGGCGCCGGGCTTTCCTTGCCAGTCCATGCCTTTGAATATGTGGTGGTGGATGATGGCAGCCCGCCGCCGCTCCAGGAAAAACTGGCCAAGGCCTTAAGGCCGTTCAACGGGCGGTTACTGCGGTGGAAGAAGAATACCGGCTTTGCCCATGCGGTGAACAGCGGGGCTGCTGTTGCCCGCGGCCGGTATCTGTGCCTGGTCAATAACGATTTGGTCTTCCCGCGTAAACCCTGGCTGGCGGCGATGCTGAAGGAGATAGAAAAGCCGGGGGCGGGAGTAGTCGGCGCCCGCCTGCTCTATCCCAGCGGGCGCCTGCAACATGCCGGCATTGTTTACCTCCCGCGGGCGCGGCGGTTTGACCATGAGTACCGGCACCGGCCGGGCAACTACCCGCCGGCGCTGGAAACAACGGAGGTCTTGGGGGTTACCGGCGCCCTGATGCTGGTGGAAAAAGGCTTCTGGAACAAACTGGGCGGCATGGATGAACAATTCTTTCTTTCCTGGGAGGATGTGGATTTTTCCTTGCGGACCTGGGCAGCCGGGCGGCGGGTGCTCTATACCGGCCAAGCCTATGCCGTTCACCCCGAGGGATCGACCAGGGCAAACCGGAAGGCGGCTTCCTGGGCTTTCTGGCACAAAATGGACCGGGAGACCAAGGCAAGGTTCTGGCGGAAATGGGGCGGCCGGTTTTTTACCGCCGGCTGGCCTGATCCGGAGACCGGCGGGAAGCCCCGTTTCAGCCGGTTACAGGCGGACTACTGGTGTAAGGTACTCCGGGGTTGAACCGCGCGCAGATTTGAAGAACCAAAAGGAAACAGGGGGGAGTATGATGAGGATCCTTTTTGTCGGCTGCGGGATCCCGGGGATCCATGACCGGTTTGATCATGACATCTACTATGCGCTAAAAGAGGACCCGGGAAGCCGGGTACGGCGGGTCTCTCCGCAAAGCCTTTCCACTGCCTTACTCCAGGAATTTCGCCCGGAAGTGCTCCTGGTGGCGCACGGGAGCAAAACCCCGCTCAACCTGGTCCGTCACGCTCATAAACTGGGGAGTACCACCGCCCTGTGGATCCTGGAGGATCCTTTTGAGATCGACCGTCACCGGGGAAAGATGGTTGCGAGTTATGATTTTGTATTCACCAACGAGCGGCAGGCGGCTAAAGAATACCGGCGGCCGCGGGTCTTCTACCTCCCCTTTGCCTGTAATCCGCAGGTTAACAGACCAATGGCCGTTTCCCCAAAATACTACAGTGACCTTTGTTTTGTCGGGATGGGCTTCCCCAACCGCCTGGAACTCCTCAATTCCCTGGTTCCTTTCTTAAAAGACCTCAATCTCAAATTGATCGGGGACTGGACACGGTGGGGGAAACTCCACCCCAAGCTGAGGCGGTTTGTCATCCCGGTGGTTAATGATTTCATGGAGATCCAGAAGTATTATAACGGCGCCGCGATTAACCTTAATATTCACCGGGATCCGGTGCGGCCGCAGTATGCCAACAGGAGGGGGGTGCGGAGCACCAGCCCCAATGACCGGGCTTTCATCCTGGCTGGGTGCGGGGTTTTGCAGTTGGTGGATGATACCCGTCCGGACCTCTGGGCTTGCTTTCTCCGGGACCGGGAGATCATCAGTTTTTCCACCCCCGCGGACCTGGAGAAAAAGATCCGCTTTTACCTGCAACGGCCTGACCTGAGGCGAAAAATCGGCGCCGCCGCAAGGCAGAGAGCCTGCCGGAAACATACTTACAAACGTCGCCTGCAGGAACTCTTTCGTCTCATGGGAAGAAAGTGGCCGGTGAAATAATAGCCTGCACACTTTAAACCCGCGCAACTCAAGCCGGTTGTGTCTGGAGGTAGAGTTGGCGAAGGATGGAGCCGGGTTTCAGTTCCACATCATCCATGGTCAACGGTTGGCCGGCCTTGACCGGGCGGAGGACCCGGGCGCCCGGGGCCAGCCCCACCGGGAGCAGGTTTTCCCTTCTGACTACCGCCGCCCGGTCGATCAGACCATAAAAAGTGTAACCGCCGATCTGATCCAGGACTTCACCAGGGCGCAGGTCCCGTTTGGCCACAGCCAGGACTTCAGCCACGGGAGAGCCGGCAGGAGCGATGGTGGCCTCACCGGCCAGGACGGCGCGGGCAATGGCGATCCCCAGTTCCATGCCGCAGAGATGATAGGGCCGGTAAAAAAGGTAATTCGGACCGTCGCCCATCTTCAAATACTGGAGGTCTTTCCTGATCTGCGGGTGGGTGACGTTGGCGACCACAAAAACAGCGCCGCTGGGCTCCGCTCCCAAGACCACCTCGACTACGCCGGTACCGGAGAGAACCCCGCCGTCTTCCCGTTTTTGCATCAACCGGGCCACCTCTTCCAGGGTACCGCGGGGGCAATTCATCCCCCTGGTATCCGGTACCAACCCGGTGGCATTGGCAACAATGGCCATTTCTATATTCATCTTGGTACCGTCGGCAAAGGACGCAATTTTGTAGGGGTTCTGTGCAAAACGGGCGGCCCATTTTTTGACCGTCGCCGGTGTGGCAAAATGGTTGAGATAACCCTTGAATTTCCCGGCGGCCACAATTTCCAGGCCGAGCAAGGAGACATAATGGTAGAGGTTCATAATCACCCCGGGCTCGTCGCCGTCGGCGCCGCTATAGACTACACCCGCCTGGTCGGCCAGGGTTTTCAAGGCCGCACCGGCGATGGCATCCGTCTCCGGGTTGGCAATGAAGTTCCGTCCGGCTTTGATGACGGCATAGCCCAAGGCGGCGCCGGTCTCCGGGTCTCCGGTGCAGTCCACCACGATATCCAGATCCACCCCGGCCAGCAGCAAAGGGTCGGTGACAACCCCAATCTCGCCGCAGCCAGTTGCCTTCTGCAGGCTCTCCAAATCATGACAACGCCGGTATCTACCGGCCCTCCCTGTCTGGCTGAGAACAGCTTCGGCTTGTTCCGGACGGCGGGTAGCCAGAGCTACGACGCGCAAACCATGCATTTGGCTGATCTGGTTGACCAGACCCCGGCCGAGAAAGCCGGCGCCGGCCACCCCGATTTTCACCGGGTTTTTTGCCTTTTCCCGGGCGGCCAATTCTTTCCGCAGGTGGTCACCGGTCATTTTTACCCCTCCTTTTTACGGATGCGCGCGCGCCGCCAGCGTTCTTTTTCAGCAGGCAGATCCTTGGCGCTGAAACCGGGGTGGAGGAGATCGTTGATGACATGCCCGTAATCTATGGCTACGCAGCCGGTTTTTTCCGCCAAACGGGGGCAGAGGATTGCCGCGGGGATCCCGGCCGCTACCAGGGCGACCCGGAACTTGTACCTCCGTAAGAGCTGTTTTTCTACAGCCGGTAATTCTGCAAACCCTTCAAGACTCACAGCGCCCACGACCTGCACGCCTCTTTTTTTCAGGAGGGGAGCGGCCGCGGGCGCCAGGCGGCCCACCAGTACAGTAGGGGTTTTGCCAAGTAGCTTGTAAAGGCGGTCATGCGCATGGAGCCGCCAGTTCACAGTGGAACTCGTGATGTAACTGGGCTTGAACTTGTAGTAGGTAAGCACCCGGTCCAAGAGCGGGGCGGACTGCCAGTTCGTATAGTCGGTGCCCAAACCGACGATGTCGGCGGTATGAAGAGCATGGAGCAACGCTCTTCTTGCCGCTTCATTGGGTAATTTTACCCCGGCGTACTCAACCCACCAGGGGATCTGTTTCAGCGGGAGAAGGGTACCATGGGCCAGGGTAAAACCTTCCCCGCTGCAGAGGCGGATTAAGGAAAGGCTTTTTCCGTTGGCCAGGGCCCCTTTGATCCGGGCCAGCACGTCGGTGTGTGGGTGGATCTTTTCCTCTTTGATCTTCACGGCAGTTCCTCCCCATTTTTATTAACGAAGACAAGACCGGCGACCGGCGCCGGGCAGCAGGTTATATTATTTTACGGGCGACTGCGGCCTCTGTGCAGTTACCCCGGCATAATTCGCAAACTCTCTGGTCCCCGGGGTAAAAAGAGACATAGAATGTTAAAAGAATCGGTGACTGGAGGGAAAAAAGTGACACCGGAAAACCGGCGACAGCCTTTAGTTAGTATAATTATTCCGACTGTGAATCAACTGGAACTGGTAGAAAAATGCGTGGTTTCAATTATAAAGAGCGAACCGTCGGCTCTTTATAACCGGGAAATAATCGTTGTGGATGACGGGAGTCCTCCGGGGTTACAGGAAAAACTAAGGCGCCGGTTGCGCCCGTACCCCGTCCGTTTATTGATAAAAGAAAAGAATACCGGATTCGCCGCCACAGTTAATGCGGGAGCCGCCGGCAGTAAGGGAGATTACCTTTGCCTGGTCAACAGCGATGTTTTTTTTCCCTGGAAATACTGGTTGGACCCGATGATGAGAGAAGTCCGTAAACCCCGGGTGGGGGTGGTTGGCGCCCGGCTCCTTTATCCGGACGGCCGGATCCAACACGGCGGGGTCATTTACCTGCCGGCACAGAAGACTTTTGATCACGAATACCGCTTCCGGCCCGGGAATTACCTGCCGGCGCTCAGGCGCGGCGAAGCCCTGGCGGTGACCGGCGCGCTGATGCTTGTTGATAAATGCCTCTGGGAGCGCATGGGAGGAATGGATGAGCGGTTTTTTATCGCCCTGGAGGATGTCGATTTTTCCCTGCGGGTTTGGGAGGAAGGGTGGCGGGTGTTCTACACCGGGGATACCGTAGCCGTGCATCATGAGGGATACACAAGGGGGAGGAGCCCCGCGGATAAAGACCCATTTTGGTATAGGAAAGAGATGGAGAGTATCGCCAGGTTTTCCCGGAAATGGCGGGGACGGTTTGCCCCGTTTCAGGTGGCCGGCGGGGGAAGAAGTACCGGGAAGGATGAGGAGAAGAGCGTCAGCCGGATACAGGCTTTACGCTGGCAGAAAATTGCCGCGCGCCGGAAGAAACAGCAAACAGCGGGTACGGGGTGAGGAGAGAAGAAATGAAAGTGCTCTTTGTCAACTCGGGGATACCGGGGTTTCCGGCCCGCTATGCCTATGATATCCACACCTGTTTACGCCAGGATTTTCACTGCCTGGTCCGGCAAACCTCGCCCCAGAACCTTTCCAAGCGTCTGATCCGGGAGTTTAACCCCGATCTTCTGCTGGTAGTTCACGGTACGTATACCAAGCCGGAGTTGGTGCGTTACGCCGGGGAACGCGGTGTCTCCACTGTCCTTTGGTTGGTGGAGGACCCCTATGAAATCGATTACCACCGCGGGAAAATGGTCGAGGCTTACCAGTATGTTTTCACCACTGAACAGAGGGCGGTGCGGGAGTATGACCATCCCCGGGTTTATTATCTCCCCTGGTGCTGCAACCCCCGTGTCCACCAGCGGGTCACAGCGCCTCCCGCTTACTGGAGCGATCTGTTGTTTGTGGGGATGGGTTTCCCCAACCGCTTGCGGATCATTAATTACCTGGCGCCGCTCTTAAAAAAAATGAAGGTCGTCCTCATCGGTGACTGGGAAAGCTGGGGCCGGCTCCACCCCGACTTAAGGGGTAAAGTACGTCCGGTGACCGGGGATTTTTGGGAGATCCGGAAGTATTACAACGGCGCCCGCATCAACCTGAATATCCACAGGGACCCGGTGGATCCGCCTTCCGGAAACAGCCGGGGCGTGGGGGCGGAGAGCCCCAATGACCGGACTTTTGCCCTGGCCGGTTGCGCCGCTTTTCAACTGGTGGACCGGACCCGTGCCGGGCTCTGGGATTGTTTCACCGACGGTGTGGAGATGGCCGGTTTTACCGACCCGGACGATCTGGCGGAAAAGATCCAGGAATATCTCGCCAAACCGGTGAAGAGGACGATGATTGGCGAAGCGGCGCAACAAAGGGCCTACCGGCAGCACACCTACAGGCACCGTTTGGGGGAGATTTTCCTGAAAGTCCGCCGCTTCCCGGAGAAGAATTGGGAGACAACGATCAGGACTTCTCCCCCCCAGGTTTTTGTCTTTCCCGCCAGCGCTGTTTCTCCCGGTCCAGGTCTTTTATACAAAACCCGGGGTGTAAGAGATCGTTGATGACATGCCCGTAGTCAATGGCCACACAACCGGTTTTCCGCGCCAGACGGGGGCAGAGGATGGTTGCGGGGATCCCGGCGGCGACCAGCGCCACCCGGAAAAATGCCCCGTTAAGCAGGGTTTCTTCCACCCGGGGCAGGTCCGCAAAGCCTTCCAGGGGGACGGTGCCAACGACATTTACTCCTTTCCGGCGCAGGCGGCTGGCGGCGGCCTGCGCCAGCCGTCCCACTAAAACAGTGGGCTCTTTGTCAAGCAGCCGGTAAAGGCGGTCGTAATAATGGAGATGCCAGTTGATGGTGGAGTCGGTCAGCCAGTAGGGTTCAACCCGGAAATAGGAAAGGGCCTGCTCCAACAGGGGGGCAGATTCCCAGTGTTTGCGGTCGGTGGAGAGACCGGCAATATCGGCGGTGCGCAAGGCGGTGAGCAATGCCTGCCGGGCCGGTTCATTGGGCAGTTTTACCCCGGCATACTCGACCCACCAGGGGATCCGGTTCAGCGGGAGAAGGACGCCGTGGGCGAGGGTAAACGCTTCCCCACTGGCCAGGCGGATCAAAGAGAGCTTTCCTCCCGTGGCCAGTGCGGTCCGGATCTTCTCTAAAACATCTTGGACAGGGTGGATTTTCTTCCCTTTATACACACTTGTCTTTTTCACCGCCCGGCCCCCCCCGGAAAGACGGGTAGGGCCCGGAAGGTCTCTTCACCGGGGAAGACGGGGAACTCGTCTTCAAAAAGCCTTTTCCACCCGTACTCCTTTAGCTCTTGCGCCCATTTTTGGTAGAAATATTTCCAGGAGGCTGCGGCCAGCCGTTCATTTTCCTGCGGATCACTGCTGCGGAATGAACCGTGGCTAACGTGGCGGATCAAGAGATCCTTGGCGATCCGGAGCTTGTAGCCGGCCCGGCGGACCCGGAGCGAAAGGTCAAAATCATCACCGCCCAGGAGAAGGTTTTCGTCAAAATAGCCGATGCGGCGGAGGAGGCGCCGGTCAAAAAGAAGCAGACAACCGGTGAGAAATTTCGCCGGTTCCGACATACGATGATAAAGACGGGCAAACTTCCGGTCTGCCGCAGGAAAACGCGAGGAAAAACTGAGCGGTCCCGCCCACTGGGAACCGCCGAACCCCAGGCTTTTAGGGCCGACTATTAGCGTACTGGGGTTAATCTCCAGGTGGTGAATGAGACGGGTCAACCAGCCCTCCGGGACCACGACGTCCGGGTTCATGGTGACAAAAAAATCGCCCGCCGCCTTCGCCAGCCCTTGGTTACAGGCTTTGCTGAACCCCAGGTTGGAGCGGTTGACAAATACCCGGATCCGTGGATCTTTGATTTTACCCAAAAAGAGAGCGGAATCGTCTTGCGAGTGGTTGTCAATAATCAGGATTTCATAAGGAGAAAAGGTATTGGCCAACAGGGACTGGAGACAGAGTTCCAGATAGGGGCGGGAGTTGTAATTGACAATAATGATGCTGGTTTTCTTCCCCTTTTTCATGGTTACACCTCCGCTTCTGCCACCGGTCCAAAGCAGCAATCATCGCCGGTGATCGCCAGGGACCGGCCATGCTCCGGAGGGGAGAATTTGCCCCCCGGAGCCTGTTCCCGGTAACGGCGGAAATCTTCCGGTCCTCCGCAGTAGAAGCGTAAACGCGCGACCACAAGCGGGCTATCCGTATATTTGCGGGTCCGCCAGAAAGCCCTGCCATTTCTTTTTGAAGTACCGCTCTCCTTCCCGGAAATACCGTTGTAAACGGCGGGGATTCCGGCAACTCCCGGAGACCCGGTGGATTACCTTGCTTTCCGGGGAGTAGAAAACTTTATACCCGTGAAAGCGCGCGTTGTAGCAGTAGTCGGTCTCTTCAAAGTAGTGGAAGTAGTGCTCGTCAAAATACCCCAGTTCCGGCAGGAGGGCACGTTTAATCCCCATACAAGCGCCGCTGATGCTGAGACATTCGGTGACTTCGTTGTACCGTTCCTGGTCGTCGGGTTCGCCCCATCCTCTCAGGATTGGCCGGAGGTTGCTGCCGGTCACGCCAACGCCGGCAAGGAAGCCGTCGGGAGTGACCAGCCGCGGCCCGGCCACTGCGGTCTCAGGCCGGGCCAGCAGCAGGAGGAGGGGGGGTAACCAGCCGGGTGTGACCATGGTATCACTGTTCAGAAGAAAAATATATTCCCCCGCACCGCTTTTTATCCCTTGGTTGCAAGCGGCCCCGTAACCCCGGTTAACACTGTTGAAAATCCCCTTGACCCAACGGAGAGAACGGATCACGGCCGGGCTTCCATCGGTGCTGGCGTTGTCGACAACGGTGACCCGGTAATCGCCAGGGTAGCCGCTATAGGCCCGGATGCTTTTCAAGCAAGCGGCCAGGTATTTTTTGGTATTGAAATTCACGACGATGATGTCTACAGGGTAGGATGGGTTGGACATGCCGGTTTGTTTCACCTTCCTCTGGTTCACCCTGTTCTGCGTAACGACGAGTATGGGGGGACGGGTACTGAGAGCATTTTGCCGGATTGCCGGCAGACGCGGCGTGAGCGGCGGCGCATGACGTCGTTGCTCGGTCCGGGCGGTGCTCGAAGCTGGCGGGGACTCCGGGAAACCAGAACCAAGGAATCCGGCCGGGCTGCTAAGGCTCGGTGGGAAGTAAAACCGGGTACGTGGCTTACGGGACCTTCATGTCCCGGAAGCCACCGCGCCACCTCCTGCGGCTTGCCCCGGTCTTCCTTTCCCCCTCGCCAAGCATGCCTAAGGCCGTCTTCCCAGACTTAGGTTTTCCGGAGCCCCCGCCAGACGATAGAATTCTAGTTGGAACTGTGGGCCGGCCTGCCGGCAATCCGGCGAGGGCGCCCCCCCGGCGCATTGGGGCCGGGCGCCGGGCCAGGTCTTGTTCAGGTCTTTAATTCCGGCGGCAGACTCAAACACTAGCGCCGAGCGCCGAGTCTGAGCCACGAGCAACCAGCGCCGAGCGCCGAGTCCCGAGTCCGAGCGCCGAGCGACGAGCTACGAGCTACGAGACGACCCCATCATCCCCCAACAGTAGGCGGGAGAAGGGTTGCGGGGGCAGTGCGGCGGTCTGATCGGATCTGTGTTTGCCGGCGAGCAGGGCCCGGTGGCCGATGATACTTTGGTGCAGGGCGTAATTTTCCATCCGTACTCCGGAAAAGAGGATGGAGTTTTTCAGGGTGCTGCCGGTGACGGTTCCGCCGTCGCCCACTGTTACCCATGGACCGATGGTGGAATCTTTGATTAGGCAACCGGTTCCGATATAGACCGGCCCATTAATCTTGGAGTTTTCGATGAGGCTTTCTTTCTCCAGGTGCAGGCCACCGCCAACCTGGGAGTTAATAATCCGGCCCAGGGAGACGGGGGTGACCTTTTGCAGCAGGCGGCGGTTGGCTTCCAAAAGAGCATTTGGGCTGCCGGTATCCAGCCACCAGCCGGTTAAGAGCCGGTATTCGACCCTTTTTTTCCGGTCGAGGAGGTTTTGAATGGCATCGGTTATTTCCAGTTCTCCCCTGGCGGAAGGGGAAATATTCCTTATCGACTGGAAAATAGCGGGGGAAAAGAGATAAAGGCCGGAAAGGGCTAAATTACTTGGCGGCTTTTCCGGCTTTTCCATTACACGAAGGACACGGTCGTCTTCAATCTCCGCTATGCCGTAGTTTTCAGGGTCCGGTACTTTGCGGAGGAAAAGTAAACAGTCCAGGCGCTTTTTTTCGAAAACAGCGAGGTATTCTTGGAGAGATTCTTCCAGAAGATTATCACCGAGATACATCAAGAATGGGTCTTTGCCCAGGGCTGCTTCGGCGGTCAGCACGGCATGGGCCAGGCCGAGGGGGCGGGGTTGGTAAACGTAGGATATTGTCAGGCCCCAGTTGCTTCCGTCGCCGACTGTTTGCTGGAAAATCCTTTGGTTTTCACCGGTCACCAGTACCATTTCCCGGAGGGAGGTACGGGTTGCCACCCATTCTAGTATATGATATAAGATGGGTTTATTGACCACCGGAAGCAGTTGCTTTGGAATACTGTGGGTAAAAGGGCGAAGGCGGGTTCCTTCGCCGCCGCAGAGAAGAAGAACTTTCATGACTTGAATCAGACCTCTTGTTTCTCTAGACTGAACGCGCGCGCGAGTATACGGGCTGACTGGTCCATTATATGCCGGAGGCCGGTTTTTGTTGCCGGAGAGAAACCGTATTTTTTCAGCGGCGATAACCGATACTAACAAAAAAAACCGGAAAGGGGGAGAGAGAAGAAAGTGCGTTTGCAGATGAGATGGCGCCAGGAACAAGCGGAAGCGGAGGAAAGGGAAAGACCGGCCCGGCGTCAACGCCTGACTCTACAAAGCCTGAAACAACTGGGACAGATGAGTCCTCCGCCGCAGATCCCCTCGGATATCCATTGTATGGTGATCATCGGCCAGATTGAAGGACATATGCTTTTGCCGGCAAAGAATAAGACCACCAAATACGAGCACCTAATCCCCCAGTTGGTGGCGATTGAGCAGAATCCGCATATCAAAGGCTTGTTGGTTATTTTAAATACCGTCGGCGGTGATGTCGAAGCCGGGCTGGCAATCGCGGAAATGATTGAAAGCCTTTCTAAAGCCACGGTTTCATTGGTTTTAGGCGGCGGGCATTCGATTGGTGTGCCAATTGCCACGGCCGCCGATTATTCTTTTATTGCCGCGACTGCCACGATGACCATTCACCCGCTACGCCTCAGCGGGATGTTAATCGGGGTACCCCAGACCTATGAGTATCTGGAGAAGATGCAAGACCGGGTGATTAACTTCATCACCGGGCATTCACGGATCACTGAAGAAAGACTGCGGGAGTTGATGTTTAAAACCGGCGATCTTGTGCGTGATGTGGGAACGGTGCTGGTGGGGAAAGACGCGGTGGCAGAAGGGCTAATTAATGATGTCGGCGGTGTCAGCAGTGCACTGCGGAAGTTGAAGGAGTTGACCTCTCTTAAGGGACTTTACCGGAAAAACGGAGGGGATGAATAGATTGGCCCTTTATACGATTGTACCTCTGGAGGAGGTATTGTCAGAAGAAGAAACAGCCACAGGCAGGCCTTTTGAAATGACAATGGGCGGGAAAAGACTCCTGGTCGCACCGGAGGGACCGGGTCAAGGCCGCATTATGCAATTGCTCAGTACGGACCCGGCCGATTTTCTCGATCCCCGTTGGCACCCGGGGAATATGATCATTTGGTTAAAAACTGATTAATCATTCTAAAAAAGGAGTTTCCCCTGCCGTGAAGAGCCGGTGTCAAGGGAGGAGAATCAAGCGGAGAAAAGAATAACTAGATCAAACAATGCCCATAAAATAATAATGACACTTCTGTGGAGACCCGTTGGTGGGAATGGAGGACCTAATGACCCTTTTCACACAGGAATTAATCTTTGGTGTCGTTGGCGGCCTGGGCTTGTTCCTTTTCGGCCTGACCTTAATGGGTCAGGGGTTTCAGAAGATCGCCGGGGACAAGCTCCGCCGGTTTCTGGGAACAACGGAAAACCCGGTGCTGGCAGCAGTGACCGGGCTTTTGCTGACAGTGGTTTTGCAAGACGGGGCTGCGGCCGTTGCTTTGGTGGTGGGGTTGCTCAGTTCCGGTTTGCTCCGGCTAAAGCAGGCCGTTTGTATGCTGCTCGGGGTTAATCTTGGCATTTCCGTTACGGTCCATCTGATTGCTTTTCGTATAGAGCATTATCCCTTATTGGCGGTGGGGTTAGGTTTTTTGCTTTACTCCTTTGGACGGAAACGTTTCACCCGTTACCTTGGGTATAGTATTCTCGGGTTCGGACTTCTCTTTACCGGCCTTGATGCTTTACTTGAAACCATGAAACCTATTGCCGGGAATATTTTGGTGCCAGGAACCATCTCCCGGTTTGGCCGTTTACCGGTTTTGGGGTATATCTCCGGCGCGCTGGCGACTTTTGTGGTTCAGAGCAGTACGGCAACAATCGGTTTGTTACAGGTCATCGCCAGCCAGTCGGTACTGGAAAACGGTTTGCGCCTGCCTTTATTACCGGCGGCATTGCCATTTTTGTTCGGGACCAATTTGGGAGTTTGTGCCACCGCGACCCTGGCTTCTTTCAAAGGGAATGCCATGACGAGAAGGGCGGTATTGGCGCAGTGGATCATCAACCTGTTGCCTTCCATTCTCTTCCTTCTGTTACTCAAGCCCTTTTCCCACCTGGTTCAGGATTTAACCCGGGGGCTTTGTGCCCTGGGTGGCTGGCTTGGGGAGGTCTTCTTCCTTATTCCCGCGGAGTGCCCCCCCCAACAGGCGGGTTTAATCTCCCGGGAAATTGCGGTGGCCCATACCGTCTTTAACCTGCTCATGCTTTTGTTTTGGCTGCCGCTGTTGACCCCGTTGTTAAAAATGGCGGAGCGGGCCTTCCCCAACGGCCGGCTGGAAGAGGATTTGCAACCGGACTTCTTAAATGAAAAGATGTTTGACACACCAACCATCGCGTTGCAACTGGCGACAAAAGAAATCTTAAGAATGGCCGATTTGGCCTTGGAAATGCTCCATCTGGCCTGGACCGCTTTTACCCAGGGGAATGTTGCCGCCGTCCGGGAGGTGGAGAGGAAAGAAAGAGCAGCCGACAGCTTTCAGGAACGGATCACCATCTACCTTTCGACCCTGCTTTCCCGGAGTTTGCTTACGGCGGCCCAATCCCAGTATTTGGCCGGACTGATCCATGTGGTCAATGATGTGGAACGGATGGCCGATCATGCGGAGAATATCGCCCAGTGTGCGGAGGCAAAAATCGACGAGAAACTTCCCTTCTCGGAAACAGCCATGAACGAACTGGACTTGCTTTATAACAAAGTCATTGCCATATGTAAGGAGGCCTATCGTGCCTTGGCTGATAATGATCCGGCCGTCGCCCGGCGGGTGCTCGAGAAAGAAGAAGCCGCGGATAAGCTGGAAGAAGAGATGAAACAGAACCATATCAACCGTCTGAATAGGGGCAGATGCTGGCCGGCTTCAGGCATTGTCTATCTGGAATTCATCGCTAACCTGGAACGGGTGGCGGACCATGCCGTCAATATTGCCCAAGTGGTTCTAAAGGGCAAAGAAAGGGGTATTTGATGTTTTGGGCGTTTTTGTTTAAGAGAAAACGGAAACCAAAGCGCAGCGTCAAACCGCGGGTCAGACGCGGTCACGAGCTTTCTGAGCGCCAGCGTGAACTAAGGCGGGAGCTTGCGGGGGTTCTGTTTTTGGGGCTGGCGGCTTTGACCTTTATTTCTTTGGCGGTACAGGAATCCGGGGCTTTCGGCATGAGTGTACGGAGGTTTTTCTTTGCTTTCGCCGGGGAAAGAGGGGCCTATTTTCTCCCGCTCATTATTGGCGCAGTTGGCTGGCAAATGGTCAGAAGACCCCAGAAGGTTACTTTTTCCAGCCGTTTTTGGGGGTTTATTATCTTTTGTTGCTGGTGGATTCTGGTCCTCTACATGGTCACAGAGAGTTTACCGGTAGGGGCGCCGTTGCCGGTCTGGTATTCGGCAAGGGGCGGCTTTTTTAGCGGGGTGATTCTTTTTGCCCTGTACCGGGTTTTTTCTTTCTACGGCACCCTGATCATCCTCAGCCTTTTGATGGTGGTCGCCCTGGTCCTGATGCTCAATCGCCCGCTGGTTCAGGCCTTTAAAGACATGATCCGGGTTCTAAAGGAAACCTTCCGGCGGCTGCTGCCCAAAGCGGAGAAGGGGCGCAGTCACGCCCGGGTGGCGGAACCGGCGGCCACCGCTGAGGCTGAACCGGTTGAACGTTTCCGGACAAGTAAAAAAGCGGAAGAAGACTACACCACTGCCCTGGACATCTCCGGGCAGGCCGGGCGCAAATTAGGCCCGTACCACTTGCCGCCTTTGGATCTTCTGCATCTTCCCACCCGTTTCCGGCGTGGCGTCAGGAGTATAGACCAAACGGAACAATTGGAAAAGACCTTGGCGGCTTTCGGGGTTGCAGCCCGGGTAATCGATGTTTTCCAAGGCCCGGTGATCACCCGTTACGATTTGCAACCGGGCCCAGGGGTAAAGGTGAGTAAGATTGTCAACCTTGCCGATGATCTGGCCCTGGCTTTAGCCGCCCGGGGCTTGCGGATTGAAGCCCCGATCCCCGGCAAGGCCGCGGTGGGGATTGAGGTCCCCAACAAGGAACCCCGGACGGTGACGCTCCGCGAGGTCCTGGAGACAAAAGAGTTTTGGGATACCGGAAAACTGGGGGTGGCGTTGGGCGTGGATATTGCCGGCGCACCGGTGGTGGCTTCTTTGGACCAGATGCCCCACCTTTTAGTTGCCGGAGCAACGGGTTCCGGAAAGAGCGTCTGCCTGAACGCCCTGATCCTGAGTTTGTTATACAAAGCGTCGCCGGTGGAAGTGAAGTTGATTATGGTTGACCCGAAAAGGGTGGAGTTATCGGTTTATGAGGGGATTCCCCATCTCTCCGTGCCTGTGGTTACGGAGGCGGAAAAGGCGGCGGCAGTCCTCAAGGCCGTTGTTGCCGAGATGGAGAAGAGGTATCGCCTCTTTGCCGAGCGCGGGGTGCGGGATTTGCCCCGGTTTAACCAGGCCCTGAAGAAAGATGAGGGGCCCCTGCCTTATGTGGTGATCTTCATTGACGAACTGGCGGACTTGATGGCCGTTGCCCCGGTGGAGGTGGAGGATGCCATTTGCCGCTTGGCGCAGATGGCCCGGGCCACAGGGATTCATCTGGTTGTGGCTACCCAGCGTCCGTCGGTTGATGTGATCACCGGGCTGATTAAGGCCAACATCCCTTCGCGGGTTGCCTTTGCCGTTTCCTCCCAGATCGATTCCAGGACGATCCTCGACGGAGTCGGGGCCGAACAACTCCTGGGACGGGGAGACATGCTCTATTCGCCGGTCGGCGCCCTTAAACCCCAAAGGGTGCAGGGGGCTCTGGTTTTGGATGAGGAGATAAAAAGGGTAACCGAGTTCTGGCGCCAGCAGGGGAGCCCCGATTATGTCGAGGCCTTCCTAAAGGCGGAGAAGATTGAGCCTGCAGGAAGAGTGCAGGGCGGGGAAGAGGATGAGCTCTTCTGGGAAGCAGTCAAGCTTGTGGTGGACCAGGGACAGGCCTCCGCTTCCACCCTCCAGAGGCGCTTTCGTATTGGTTATACCAGGGCCGCGCGGCTTGTGGATATGATGGAAGAACGGGGGTTTGTCAGCCCCCGTGAAGGAAGCAAACCGCGGGATGTCTTGATCTCCCCGCGGCGTCTGGAAGAATTGTTAAAGGGAAAATAAATTACGACTGAAGGTTCTCCACCCGCGGGTTTAGGGAGAACTTCTTCAGGTACTTTTCATAATCGACGGCGGTCAACTCCTCCGGGCGTCGGCCGGAGACCCCAACGACCAGGGCGTCCAGGATATTGGTGGCAAAAGAGCGCCCGCCCAGTTCCGGGCTGGCCGTCACCAGCCAGGAAGCGCCCCGTTCGGCCAGGATTTCCCGGTCGGCCTGGGTCACGGTATTGGAGATGATCACTTTGCCGTCGAGTTTTTCCGGTAAGAACCTGCGGATATAATGGAAATCGCCGGCGAGGATTTCTGCTTCTTCAAGGTAACGGGTGGCTTTCTTTGCGGTCTGCTCTTCCTGTTTGGAGCCGGTGGGGTAGAGCAGCTTAATGGGCAACCGGCAGATTAAAGGTAAAAAGGCTTTGCCCACCCGGTCCAGGGCCCGGAGGGAATAAAGGGGGATCGGCAGTTCCAGGGCAAAAACGAGGTCCCCGATCACGAGCCGGCAACCGGCGGCCACCAACGATTCGGCCATGGGGTAACGCTCGGTGGCACTGACGATCAATGCTTTCCGCCCGGCCAGTTTTTCACCGGACTTTTCTTCAAAGATCCGGGCCAACCTGCCTTCTACCGTATGTTTAATCCCGGCGCCGTCCACCACCGGAGTCCGCTTGGCGTGGTTTGCGATTCGCTGTGCCTCGCGCAGTACATAGCGGCGGCCGGCAGCATATAGATACATGCTGATCCCGCCGAGACCGAAGGCGTCGACTTTTCCGTCCAACTCCCGGACGAGGCGGATCGCATCATTGACATTACCGTCGGTTCCGATCCGTTCCATCTCTACCTTTTCACCGGCGGCTTCGATAAGGTGTTTATGATTACGACGTGAGGATCCTAAACTGATACTGACAATTCTTTTCATTGTCGTCTCCCTTCTTAAGTCAGATTTGGGATGCAGTGCGATTTTCCTATTTTCCGACTCTATATTATAGCATTTTTAAAAAGTAAAGACAAACAGAAAGGGGGAGCCCGGTGTTTGCCCGCATACAACAGGAAGAAGAGGAACTCCGCCGCCTTGCGCCGGGGGCAATGAAGGCCCGCCAGTCCCAGGGAAGACGGTTCTCTGAGGAAGAATGCGCTTTCCGCACCTGTTTCCAGCGGGACCGGGACCGGATCATTCATTCCAAGGCTTTCCGGCGTTTGAAACATAAAACCCAGGTCTTTATCGCGCCCGGGGGTGACCATTACCGGACCCGCCTGACCCACACCCTGGAGGTGGCGCAGATCGCCCGGACCATTGCCCGCCTGCTCCGTTTGAACGAGGACTTGACCGAAGCCATCGCCCTCGGTCATGATCTGGGGCATACCCCTTTTGGCCATGCCGGGGAGGAGGTCTTGAACCAATTGGTGCCCGGAGGCTTCCGCCATCAGGATCAGAGCCTGCGGGTGGTGGACCTTTTGGAACCTTACCACCTACCCGGGGCCGGCCTCAACCTCACCTGGGAGGTGCGGGACGGGATCGGGAACCATACCGGTTCCGGGCAACCGGCCACGCACGAAGGGGAAGTTGTACACCTGGCCGACCGGATCGCCTATATCAACCATGATATCGACGATGCGATCCGCGCCGGGATCCTGCACCGGGGGGATCTCCCCGCCGACTGCCTGGAGGTCCTGGGCCACAGTCACTCGCAGCGGATCAGCCGGATGATCCAGGATACAGTGAAAACCAGCAGCAACGGGGGGAAGGTGCGCCTCAGCCCGGAAGTCGGCGCCATGGTGGAGAAACTCCGCAGTTTTCTCTTTCAACATGTCTATACCAACCCACGGGCGAAGGCAGAGGAAACGAAGTTACAAGATTTTCTCGGCCGGCTCTACCATTTTTACCTCAAGCACCCGGAAGAATTGCCGCCTTTACCTTCAGGGGAGGAAGATCCCTTGGAAAGAAGGGCCGCCGATTATTTGGCCGGGATGACCGACCATTACGCCATCGCCGATTTTCAACGGCGCTTTGTCCCCAGGGTCTGGATGGGATAATTCGTCTTCAGCCTGGTTAAGGAACCAGGCTGAAAACAAACTCTCAGCCGAACTGGTGCCGGGCGAAACCAGGTTAACGCCAATTTGGCCTGGCAAGAGCCAAACTGAAACCAGGCAAAAGCCAAGCTAAAGCCGTTATTTGTAGTTTTTGTCGAATATTACTATATTAAAAGGAGTTCGGACGCCGGGGGCGAATATTCATAATGGTGAAAGAAAAGTGGACCGTTTAAAACAGGAAGAGTTTATTGAGGAAGTAAAGGCCGGAAATGAGATTACCTCTGTCATCGGGGAATATGTATCATTGCGGAAAAGGGGCAGTTCTTTTCTTGGGCTGTGCCCGTTTCACCAGGAAAAGACGCCTTCTTTTAACGTCAACCCGGAGAAGCAGTTTTTTTATTGTTTTGGCTGCGGGACCGGGGGCGATGTGATCAACTTTATTATGCGCATGGAGAACCTGACCTTTCCCGAGGCCCTGAACTGGCTGGCGGAGAGGGCGGGGATCTCCCTGCCGGTGAAGGAAACCCCGGCGGAACAACGGGCCCAAAAAGAAAGGGAGTGGCTGTTTCGCCTGCATAAACTGGCCGCCCTTTATTACCGGAAGATTTTAACGGAAACCCCGGCCGGGAACAAAGCCCGCGCCTACCTGGAAGAGCGGGGGATTACGCCGGCTGCCGCCGAAGAGTTTTTATTGGGGTACGCCCCGGATTCCTGGACGGGTTTGGTGGATCTTTTCCAGAAAAAAAACCTCTCCCTTCAGGCAGCGGAGAAATCCGGCCTGATTCTCCGGGGGGAGAAGGGTTATTATGACCGCTTCCGTGACCGGCTGCTCTTTCCGATTAGTAACCCCCAGGGACGGGTGGCGGCCTTTGGCGGCCGGTTGCTGGGCGAAGGGGTCCCCAAGTATTTGAATTCGCCGGAAACCCCTCTTTTCAGTAAAGGCCGTTATTTATACGGTCTTTTTCAGGCAAAGGAAGCCATCAGGAGAGAGGGGAGGGCGGTGGTTGTCGAGGGGTATATGGATCTCCTCCAGGCTCACCAGGCCGGTTTTAAAAATGTGGTTGCCGCCTTGGGAACCGCCCTCACCCGGGACCAGGCAAGGGCCCTCAGGCGTTACACGGAATACGCGGTCATCGCCTTTGACGCCGACTTGGCCGGCCAGGCGGCGGCCATGCGCGGGCTGGATATTTTGAAGGAGAACGGCCTTCAAGTACAAGTGGTAACGTTGCCTCCGGGCGAGGACCCCGATTCGTTACTGAGAAAGGAAGGCCCCGGGGCTTTCCGGCAGTTGTTGGAGGCGAGTAAGGACCTTTTCACCTTTAAACTCGATTATTTCCTGGAGAAGGCGAAGCCCGGGACCCCGGAGAAAAAGGCGCAGGTGGTAAAGGCGATCCTGCCGCTCCTGGCTGAAGAAGAAAATATGGTGGTGCGGGAAGAATACATCCGGAGGGTGGCGGTCCGGCTTGAAGTTTCTGAAGAAGCCGTCTATACGGAATGGCGGAAATACGCACGCGCGCAAAGGAAAAAGAAGCAACCTTTGGATATAAAAAGGAAATCAAGGAATACTAATGATATTACTCACCCTGCGGGTTTGCCACCGGCGGCCCCCGGAAAAACAGAGAGAGAAACCCCTTCCCATCCGGAACGGGAAGTTTTACGTCTCTGTTTGCAGGAAAAAAAGAATTTAGAGCGAATAAAAGAAGCGTTGTCCGGGATAGACTGGACAGTTGAGGAATACAGGTTATTTTTTATCCGTCTTTTAGAGGTATATACGGCAGAAAGTTGGCCGCCGCCTGCTTCTCTATTCCCGGCGGAGCTTCGTTCTCTTTATACCGAACTCCAGGCCGAGAATGAGCTTGGTTTGCTCCCGCCGGATCTTGACGGTTGTTGCCGCCGTTTACGCCAACTCCAACTGAGCCGGGAGATCCGGCAGATCCAGCAGGAAGTGGCCGCCGCGGCGGAAGACAGCCCGGAGCTCCATGAGAAACTGGCGCTTCTAAATAAGTTGCACCGGCAGATGCGGGAAGAATTCCCTTCATTTTCAGGGTTGAGATAAAGACGACCGGGAACAAAATGGTGACCGGGTTTTCCGGGAAGGATGATCATTACGTGAGCAAAGAAAAAGAACAGGAACTTCAGAACAACGAAGAAGAACGCGAAGACAAACAGGAGCAGCAGGCGCCTCAGGAGCAGGAACGCGCAGCGAACAAGATAACCTGCTTGAAGAGGGTTATTGCCCGAGGCCGGCAAAAAGGCATGGTTTCCTACCAGGAGATCATGGATGCCTTTGAACGGGTTGAACTCTCCCCGGACGAGATCGAAGAGATCTATGAATTGCTGACCCAGCAAGGGATCGAGATTGTCGGGGGCACCGATGATGACGATACCGATGATTCTCTGGAAGCGGTGGAGGATTTAAAAGAAGACGAGGATGAACTCGATCTTTCCGTTCCGGAAGGGATCGCCCTGGATGATCCGGTGCGGATGTATCTGAAGGAGATCGGGCGGGTTCCCCTGCTTACCCCGGAAGAAGAATTGGACCTGGCGCAAAAGGCCAAAGAGGGCGATGAAGTTGCCAAACGCAAGCTGGCCGAAGCCAATCTGCGGCTGGTGGTGAGTATCGCCAAGCGCTATGTCGGCCGGGGGATGCTCTTCCTTGATTTGATTCAAGAAGGAAACCTTGGCTTGATCAAAGCAGTGGAGAAATTTGACCCCCACAAGGGGTTCAAATTTAGTACTTATGCTACCTGGTGGATAAGGCAGGCCATTACCAGGGCCATCGCCGATCAGGCCCGCACCATCCGGATCCCCGTGCATATGGTGGAGACGATTAATAAATTGATCCGGGTTTCACGCCAGTTGTTACAAGCTTTGGGGCGGGAACCGACCGCGGAAGAGATCGCCCAGGAAATGAACCTCCCGGTTGAACGGGTGCGGGAGATCATCAAAATCGCCCAGGAACCGGTTTCCCTGGAGACCCCCATCGGTGAGGAGGAAGACAGCCACTTGGGGGATTTCATTGAAGACCATGAGGCGCCGGCCCCTTCGGAAGCCGCTTCTTTCCGGCTGCTCACCGAGCAATTGGAGGGTGTTCTGAACACCCTTACTTCCCGGGAAGAGAAGGTTTTACGCTTGCGTTTCGGGTTGGAGGACGGCCGGGCCAGGACCCTGGAGGAGGTAGGCCAGGTTTTTGGTGTGACCAGGGAGCGGATCCGGCAGATTGAAGCCAAGGCCCTGCGCAAGTTGCGCCATCCCAGCCGTAGCAAGAAGCTGAAAGATTTTTTAGAATGAAGCAAACCGGGTCTTGACGAAGAACGCAAAAGGGTGTAAAATTATATATGGTGGTTACGCTCCTCGATAGCTCAATGGTAGAGCACCCGGCTGTTAACCGGGTGGTTGCTGGTTCGAGTCCAGCTCGAGGAGCCATTATATTTCAAAAATTAAGGGCCCATAGCTCAGCGGCAGAGCAGTCGGCTCATAACCGATCGGTCCCTGGTTCAAATCCAGGTGGGCCCACCACAAACAAGAGTGAGTGGGGGAGCCCACTTTTTTTTTGGAAAAATTTAAGCGTTGACCTGCGCTATATAGGATTAGGGTGAGGAATATGAATATAGAGGCAAAACAGTCTCTTTTTAGTTGGGCGGCACAACAAAGGAAAAAGGAAAGTTTTGCAGGAATTGCCAGAAAATTATTCCGTTACAGGCAGGAAAAATGGGGTACCCTATAGAAATTACTATAGAAATAAATAGAAAAATCCGTCAAATGCGGGACGGAGCGCGCGTTTACGAAGGATGATTAAGTAGAGCGAGAGAGGGGACGGTTTCCTGTCCCCGGTCGACGAAGCGCGCGTATACGAGGGATGAACAAGTATGCCGCTGGTTAGTGAGGTTGCTTCGGTATTGGAAGAATTGGCCCCCCTTGCCCTGGCGGAGGCCGGGGACAGGGTAGGGCTCATTGCGGGCCGGGCCGATCAGGAAATTTCCACTGTTTTACTGGCCTTGGACCTTACGGAAGAAGTGATTGCCGAAGCGGAAGAGGTAAAAGCCGGACTGATTATAACCCACCACCCGCCCTTTGGGGGGATATTGACGGATCTTCGCTTGGATTCTCCCCCCGGCAGGCTTTGGGGGAAACTGGTAAAAAAAGAGATTTCCCTTTATACGTTACACACCAATTATGAACGGGCGCCCCGGGGACTTAACCATTACTTGGCCTGTCTGTTGCATCTGGTCAAACCCCAGCCGGTAGAGGCCGGCGGTGAAAAGCACCTAAAATTAGTGGTTTTTTTACCTAAAGGCTATGAAGATGTGATTATGGAAGGGTTGGCCCGGGCCGGGGCCGGTTGGATCGGCAATTACAGTCATTGTACTTTTCAAACGGAAGGAACAGGCACTTTTCTGCCCCGGGAGGGTACCAACCCGTTCCTGGGAGAAACGGGTAAGTTGGAACGGGTCCCTGAGGTACGCTTGGAGACAATTTTCCCGGCCAGGCTGGAACAGGAAGTCCTCCGGGCCTTGCTCGCCGTTCACCCGTACGAAGAGGTTGCTTATGACCTTTATCCCTTAGCCCAGGCAACCGGGAATACCGGTTGGGGACGGATCGGAAACCTTCCCTCCGAACTCGCGTGGGATGATTTTTTAGCCAGAAGCAAAGAGATTTTTGCCCTTCCGGCGCTCAGATGCGGGGGAGCCGTAATTGACAAGGTAAAAAGAGTCGCGGTTGTTGCCGGTGGCGGCGGGAGATTCTTGCCACAGGTTAAAGAGATGGGCGCCGATGTTTTTATCACTTCCGATCTTAGCCACCACCATTTTTTTGCCGCGCAGCAGGCAGGGTTGGCCATTGTTGATCCCGGGCACCATGTTATGGATTCCCGGGGTTTGGTCCAGATAAAAGAGTACCTGGATGCCATGTTTGCCGGTGATCACCGGTTGCAGGTTTTTACCAGCCGGAAGCAGATTGCTCCCTACCGCCTGGATTAAAAAAGGAGGTTTTCTATGATGGGAAGGAAATGCGAGATCTGCGCAAAGGAGATCCCTGCGGAAAGGCTCAAAGCCCTGCCGGAGACAAAGAGATGTGTTGAATGCGCACGGGAGAAAGGCTCCGACATCGTCGCCCGTAGGTCGGAGATTGGTATGGATATTGATACCTACAAAGATTTGCTTGGAGCAATACGGAGTTAAAAGCCTACGGAGTTATAGTTGGATGGGGATGATGGGATATGAGTAAAGACCAGGAATTGAAGTGGTTATATCAGTACCAAGAGGTTCGCAGACGCCAGTCGAAACTCGAAAAGGAACTGGAAGAACTTCTTGCCGACCATTCCCTGATCCCGTTGGCAAATAAACTAACGTTGGTTGCTGGTAAGATGGCCTCCTGTCAAGAGGCCATTTCTAATAGGCGCAAAGAGATGAAACGGTGGGAAGAAGAACGTACCAAGCTCCGTTACCACCGGGAGGAATCGGAAAAAGACCTTTATGGAGGAAAAATTACCTCTCCTAAAGAATTAACCCAACTGGAAAAGAAAATTGCCGAATACCGGCAGGCGGAAGAGCGGGTTGAAGAAGGAATTCTCCAGGCCATGTACGACGTGGAGGAGATGGAGAAAAAACTGGCCGGCCTGGGAAAAGAGGAGGCCGGTCTCAAAGAGGAACTGGCAAAGCGCCGGGCCGGACTGGAGGCGAAGCGAAGCGCACTCCAGAAAGAGGTTGCGGCTTTGCAAAAAGAGGGTGAACGCCTCGCCGGGCTGGTTTCTCCAGAGTGGAAGGAGAGGTTTGAACGGTTGCGTGAGCGGATGAACGGGGTGGTCCTAGCCCCTGTGAAAGATAAGACCTGCGGCCACTGCCATGTGCTGGTTTCCGCCGGGATTTTGGAGAAGGCGCGGAGGGGAGGGGCGGCGCCGCCGGGGTGCGAGAATTGTGGGAGATTGCTCGTAGTCCTCTAAAGGTGGCAGGGCGCCCGGTGCTTGCAGCCGGGATACCTGTTGAGTCTTTCTAATCTCCGCTCCACCGGGTGGCGGGCAAACGGCTTACGGGCCCTCCTTGTCCCGGAAGCCGTCTCGCCGCGTCCTGCGGCTCGACCCGCTCCCCCGGCTCCGCGTAGATAAGAAAGACTAGGAACAGGGTATCCAAGGCCGACGTGGCGCCGGGCGCCCTGCCACACGGGGTGTGCTTGCAGCTTGGCCAAGCCTGTGAAATACAAGTGACGAACCAACGAGCAACGAACAACGAACCACGAGCGACAAGCGACAAGTTACGAGCGACGAGAGGAGGCATTTTTGTGCGGAGATTTACCCGCGAAGTAAGGTATTTTTTGTACAAAGGTTTTACCCCTGTAACCAAAGGGCTGATTCTTTTAGGAGGGGTTTTCTTACTCCTGATTCATCTATACAAGCCCCTGTCTAGTCTGATTGTTCTTACCCCGGTAACTTTTTTCAGGTATCCCTGGACATTGCTCACTTACCCCCTGGTAAATCCGGATATTCTCTCTACGCTCCTTTCTTTTTTGTGGTTATGGTTTGCCGGTAGCAGCCTGGAACGGAGTTGGGGAACGCAAACATACGGGTTTTTCCTTTTCCTGGTGACACTTGTAACCGGCCTGGCAATGGCGTTGGTCGCGTTCTTATTGCGGTTTCCAATCCAAATATACGGTTTTTGGCTGCCTTTGACCGCCATAACCTGGGCTTGGGCTGATGTTTTCCGGGGACAAGAACTCTTGTTTTGGGGGATTATTCCCATTAAGGCGGAGTGGCTGGCCTGGCTCCATGCAGCGCTTACTTTCCTTAGATACTTCAGACTGGACTGGCTGTTGGGAGTGGCCTCGGTCAGCGGCATCGCCGTGGTCTATCTTTTCCGGGGCAGAGGCCCGTTTGCCCAAGGGTTCCGGTACTGGCTCTGGCGGAGAGGCTTTTCCTTTAAAGGCTGGACCGGCAGATCCCGGAGGAAGAAGCGCAGGTTACGGGTGGTAGAATAGGTTAAGGGTGATAGGTTGCGAGAGGTAGATTACGAATGATCGAATAAAGAACCGGCCTGGGCAGGCCGGTTTTCTTTATTTGCTTCAGATGCTCCCGCGCGCGCATATGACTACTACTCTGCGGTTAATGGTAAGCAGGGACCGAGAGAAGCTGGGGCAAGGTCGTGATCTCATACCCCAGGCCCCAGAGGGTATAGATTAAATCCTCCGTGGCATTGACGGTAGGGGTCAGGTCCTGGCCGGTTCCGCCGGCGCAATGAAGCAGGATAACTGAACCGGGGTTGAGGTCGGGCAAGATATTAATCATAATCTGGTCGGCGTTCTCCGCCCGCCAATCGCCGGAGTCCACCGACCAATTAGTCATCACGTATCCCGCTCCGGTCAGCCAATCCAGGCCGGACTCGGACATCTCGCCATAAGGCGGGCGGATCAGGGCAGGCCTGAGGCCGGTCTGGGCCGCAATCAATTCCTCGGTACGCAAAACCTCCTCCTGTAAGCGGGCCAAACTTAACTTCCGGAGGTTGGCATGGGTCTGGGTGTGGTTCCCGATGATATGGCCTTCGTTAATAATCCTTTGCACCACCCATTCCCGGCCGGGGATCCTGTCTCCCCTTAAGAAAAAGGTTGCTTTGACGCCGAGTTCGGCCAGGAGATCGAGGATTGCCGGGGTATAGGTTGCATCCGGCCCGTCGTCAAAGGTCAGTGCGACTTTTCTTTGGCTTGCCGGACCGTTCAGAAAGATCCGCCCTGGGTGCCTGGCCATTAAGGCCGGGATGTTCCAAACATAGGAATTGGAAGAACTGCCCGGGGTGTTTCCCGTTTGCGCCGGTTTCCGGGGTTGTGCGGCAGGTTTTGGCGCAGCCGGGACTTTGATCATTTGCCCGGCGTAAAGGATCCCGCCCGGCAGATAATTATGGTCCAGCAGCCATTGAAGGCTGGTGTTGTATCTAACGGCCAGTTTTTGCAATGTATCACCCGGTTTAACCAAGTGAAGCTGCTCGTCGGGTCCGGTGACGGGATCAGGGATCAGGAGAACCTGGCGGGGAATAATGAACCCCGGATCCGGCAACCGGTTGGTCTGTGCCAGCGTACTGCCGGTTAAGCCGTACCAGGTAGCGATCTGGGAGACGGTATTTCTCGGTTGTACGCGGTAAACCCGGTAGGCCGCCAGGCCGGGTACGGCCATAGCCACAAGAATAAGAAAAACAAGAAGAAAGATTGGTATTTTTTTCATCGCTATAACCCCCTGAAATTAACGTTTCTCCGTGGATTTGTTGACGTATGCTTACCCCGGGATAATTTCCCGGAAATATTTATTGTCAACTTAATACCTTATTCCTGATTAGCGATGAAACAGGCTTTTCCTGCAAGTAATTGGTGGTAAGAATGGCAAGAAAAAACCGGGCCATACCAGAAAAGTTTCTCCTTTTGTGGTTATTTACAGGGCAGGTATGGGTTACGGCAGGTAACGGGTGGGGAGAAGCTGCTCAAGGGAGAGAAGGGGTGAAAAAAGGTCGCCCTTTTCCTCCAGGCGGCGGTGGGCGGTGGCAATGGTGAAGAAGCCCGGATGGACATGGGGGAGTTCTTTCCAGGTCACAGGCATGGAGACCGGGGCGCTAGGAAAGGGGCGGAGACTGTAGACGGCGGCAATGGTCTTGCCCGGCAGGTTTTGGAGGTGATCAATATAGACTTTTCCGCCCCGGGCGGTGACGGAACGCTCGGCGGTGGCCAGTTCCGGAAAGACCTGGATGACGGCGGCCCCCAGTTGCTGGACAAAGGCGGCCGTCTGCTTAAAGGTGTAGACCGGGGCGAGCGGCAGGTAAAGGTGGATCCCGGTGGCCCCGGAGAGCTTGGGATAGATCTGCAGACCCAGGCGGTCAGCGATTTTCTTTATGGCCAGGGCGACCTGTTTTGCCTCTTCCAGTGTGGCCGGGGGCATGGGGTCCAGGTCAAAAATGATGTAACTGGGGTGATCCGGGTTGTTCCTGGTGGCCAGTTGGGGGTGGACCTCGATACAACCCAGGTTGACGCTCCAAAGAAGGGTCTCCAGGTTGTTGGCCATAACATAATAGACCACACGCTTGCCGGTTTTGACGGCAACCCTCTCCACCCACGGCGGGGCGTCGGGGAAGTTTTTCTGGTAAAAATAGTCGCCGTGGATCCCGTCGGGGTAGCGGACCAGGGAAAGGGGACGGTCTCGCAGGTGGGGGCTGAGGAAAGGCCAGACCTTTATATAATACTCCATGATATCGCCCTTCGTAATCCCTTCCTCCGGCCAGAAGGGTTTATCCAGGTTTTTCAGGGTTAACCGGTGTCCGTTGATGGTAAGGGTTTCGATGGTGGTGGTAGACATTTTCTCCTCCAGAATCGCGGCTGGCAAAATCTCTGCCTGGCAAGGGATAAAAAGTTTTTTCCGGCTTTGTTTGGCCTTTATTTCCCGGGCAGACGGCAGGCGGCCGGGGCGGTTTCCGGGCGGAGCCCGCGGTAGAGTGGATGCCGGAGCTGACCGGAGGCGGTGAATTCCAGGTATTCCACTTCACAGACGAGTTCCGGCCGGACCCAATGGACCCGCGATTCGCCGGTACTTGTTTTCCGGGACGGGCTGCCGGAGGAGGGAAGATCGCCGCCGGAAAAAGGAGGATCGCTGCCGGAGACGGGAAGACTGTCACCGGAAGAAGGAAGACCACGGCCGGAGAAGCGAAAACTGCCGCCGGAAAAAGAAAGACCGCCGGCGGAAAAGGAGGGCGCGTCCGTAGCCAGTGGCCGTAACAGGGAGAGGAGGTGGTCGATCTCTTCCTGGGAAAGACCGGCGCCCACCAGGCCGCAGGGGAGGAGGAGGCGGCCATCACCTTCACCGGCATAGGCCCCAAGGATTAAAGCGGACAAATCCCGGCGGCCGGCGGGGTTGGTGGTATACCCGCAAATCACAAAAGGGGCGCTCCGGGTGACCCGGATCTTTTTCCAAAAAGGGCTGCGTTTTCCCGGAAGGTAGGGGCTGTCCTTCTCTTTGCCCATCACCCCTTCCAGGCCTCTCTCTGCAGCCAGCCGGAAGAGTTCCCGCCCTTGTTCCGGCAGGCCGGTACTGACGAGCAGGGAGTCGCCGGGTGTGACAGCGGCCTGCAGCAACTCTTGCCTTTTTTGGCAAGGCTCTTGCAGGAGAGGACGGCCGTTATAATAAAGCAGGTCAAAGGCTACATAAAGCACGGGGTTTTCCCGCATCCCCCGCCGGATCCCCTGGGGGGATGTGGTATGCATCCGGCTGGTCAACCGCTGGAAACTGGGTTTCCCGTCCGCCAGGGCAATAACCTCCCCGTCCAGGATGGTTCCGGGTTTCTTCACCTGTTTGTGTAAAGCGGACAATTCGGGATATTGGGCGGAGATCTCCCGCAGGTTCCTGCTTTGCAAACGGGTGCCGCCGTTGAGAAAGGCCAGGGCCCGCAGGCCGTCCCATTTGAGTTCAAAGAGATAAGCGGGGGAATCAAAGGGTTCGGCGGCTACAGCCAGCATCGGCCGGATCTTATCCGGGAGCTTCATCCGGTCTTCTTCTTCCGCTTGCCCCGGGCGGGCGGCTCGGAGGCAACGCCGGCGGTCTTGGCGGCGCCGGTCGCTTGTAAACTGGCTTGCAACGCCTCCATCAGGTCCACCACCTTTTCCGTTTCCGGGGTGGCGGGAACCGCCACTTCCTCCCCGGCAATCTTGGCTTGGATCAATTCCATCAGGGCTGTCCGGTATTCGTTAGTGTATTTCTCCGGCTGAAAAGGGGCGGAGAGATTTTCAATCAGGCTGTTGGCCATGGTGATCTCGTTGGGGTGAAGGGAGGGCTCTTTAATCTGCCCGCTCAGGGCTTCGGCCGGCCGCACCTCATCCGGGTAGAACATGGTTGCCATTAGCAGCAGGTTGTTGAAGACCCGGAGGCAGCAGAGGGAAAACTTGGCCCGGATCATCACCCGGGCAACGGCGATTTTCCCCGTTTCCAGCATGGCCTTTTTCAGGAGGGCATAGGCCTTCTCACCGCCGGGGGCCGGCTCCAGATAATAGCTTTTGTCAAAAAAGACCGGATCCACCTCAGCCAAGTTGATAAAATCCAATATATCAATGGTTTTGGTGTTTTCCCCGGGAAGGCTCTGGAAATCCTCTTCCCGGAGAACCACGTAACGCCCTTTTTCGTACTCATAACCCCAGACCAGGTCCTCTTGTTTCACCTCAACCTGGCAGGCAGGGCAATAGCGCCGGTATTGAATGGGCGTTTTGCAAGCGGCATGGAGGTAGTTGAAGTGGATATCCTTCCGTCCGGTGGCGGTGTACATTTTGACCGGGACATTGACCAGCCCAAAGCTGATGGCGCCCTTCCAGAGCGTACGCATGGCTCTTCCCCCTGTAATACCGCGGTATCCTGCGGCTTTATCCAACCTTAGTATAACCGGGAGGGACAAAAGCCCCGGGGGAAAATTCAGCCGGATGAGGGGAAGGATGGGCAATTCCGGGCATAAAAAAAACCGGTTGGACCGGTTTTAAACTTGTCAGTCAAGTATCTTCCGGTACCCCCCGGCGCAAGACGACTTCCTTGGTTTTGGTGGGGGCGAGGACTTTTTTCAGGTAGTCAATGGCTTTCTGTGTTACCCCGCCGCCGCAGGTGTAAACGTCAACCGCAGCGTAACCCTGTTCCGGATAGGTGTGAATGGAAATATGACTTTCCGCCAGGAGGAGAAGCCCGGTAAAACCCTGGGGCTCAAATTTATAGGCTTCCTCAGCCAGAACAGTCATATTGGCGGTTTTGGCCGCTTCACGCAAACTGTTCATCAAAAGCTCGGCATCATCGAGCTTTTCGAACTGGCACCCCCAAAAATCTGCCAGTACATGAGCACCTACAGTATCAAAAGCTCTCATTCCACCTCACCCCGTTCATTTAACTTTTCTTGGTCAGGAAGAACGTTTTGACCCATAAGCGCCCTGATTTCCCTTTACCCGACGATACCTAAGGAAGCCTCGGGATATATGTTAGATCAGGACTATCGGTTTTGTCTGGGATGGAACGTCTCTCCCCCTTTGGTCTTTTGAACGTTACGCAGGCATACCCGTACCCTGCGCGCATTAAACAAAATAATAATAGCAGAATTAAAAGTAAAAGTCAACAAAGAAAAGTAATTTTTTCTGCAGTTAACAGCAGTTAAAAAAGCCAAATGAAGCAGGGAGTTTCAACTTCTGCCATTGCCATGCCAAATCCACAACAATTACCCCGGGCCAATAATTTCCCGGGTTAACAACCTCCCCGGGCTAAATAACCTCCCTGGGCGGCAACCATCCCGGGTTTCTGGAGGAAGCGGGCACGCACCTGTTACTTCTAAGCCGCCGTCGGCCGGCATATCTTTTAAATGCATAAATACGAACGCACGCGCGCAGTATCGTGTGCCCGTAGTACACCGGACAAGGGAGTGATAGCACGGTGGCCCGGCCGCCTGTTTTTTTGGCCATCATCTCGCCGCGGGCTGTTTTCCGGGTATTGGCAGTGGTTTTCCTCTGTTTTTTCCTGGGATGGCGGTTGGTGGGGAAGGATGAGCCGCTCCGGACAACGGTTCCTTTACCGGGGGTGGTCACAGGAAAGACGGTAGTGATCGATGCCGGCCACGGGGGGAGAGATCCCGGCGCGGTGGGCAGGAGCGGTTTGACGGAAAAGGAGATCACGTTGGATATTGCCTTGAGGCTCCGCCGTCTTTTTTCCCGGGTGGGGGTCTATGTGGTAATGACCAGGGAGAAGGATCTGGATTATGGCGAGACGGGTGATCTCTCCCGCGGCACCAGGAAAAGCCGGGATCTGGCCCACCGGGCCGGGATTGCCAACCGGAGCGGGGCCGACCTCTTGCTGAGCATCCATGTGAATAGTTTTCCCCAGTCCATCTGGTCCGGCGCCCAGTGCTTTTACGAGGCCGGGAGCCCGGAGAGCAAGGAATTGGCCACCGCCATCCAGGATGAACTGGCGGCCCGGCTCGGGCCTAACCGGCGCCGGCCGGTGGCTGCGGATTATCTGATGTTGAAGGCTACCCGGATGCCTGCGGTCACCGTAGAGGTGGGTTTTATCTCCAATCCCCGCGAAGAAAGGCTGTTGGCGGATAAGGCCTACCGCGAACAGGTGGCGGAGGCAATCTTTGCCGGTACGGTCGGTTATTTCCTCCGCAAACGGGAACGGGCCGGAGGTGTGCCGGTAATCCGGCAGGAAAAGCCGGTGTTGGCAAGGCCGTCGCCGGCAACCGCCCACCTTTATTTCGCAGCCCCGGAGAATAAGGGTCCGGAGTTATGGGCGGAGGAAAGGAAACTGCCGGACGGGGCAGAAACCCGGTCGGACCTGGCCCGCCGTCTTTTGGAAGAGCTTTTTGCCGGCCCCGGGGAAAAGAGTCTACTGCTCCCGGCGGTGCCACCCGGTGGTTGGGTACGGGAACTCCGGGTTAACGGGAAAACAGCGGTGGTTGATTTAGAGGCGGAACTGGTGCCGGCGGTACAGGGAGGAACCGCAGAATTGCTGGCTGTTTACAGCATCGTCAACACCCTTGCCGTCAACCTGGACCTGGAATCAGTCACCCTCCTGGTGGCCGGGGAAAAAGGGACCCTGGGCGGCCATTTGGTACTGGGCGAACCGCTTAGTCCCCGTTTTGACCTGATTGGGGAGAATAGATAAAAAAGGAAAAAGAAGGGCAGTGTCGAAACTCTCTTCCATAAAGAGGAAGCGGAGGGGAAGAGAGGTGAAAAAAGGGACACTGCTCTTTAAAGGGCTGCTACTTGTTGGCGGTCTTATTTTGATCAACCCCGGCGCGGCTGAAGCCGCCTGGCAACCGGGGAACTTGACCTGGAAAAACAAGTACCAGGAGGGAGAGGGGTTTTACACCCGGGCGGCCTACAACTTCGGGTACCGGATCCCGGATTTACGCTGGAACTGGCGGCTGGTCTATAACGAGCCCTCTGCCGACGATCGCCTATCTTTCCTGCAGACGGAGGTCCGGAAGAAGGCCAAAGGCAACTGGTGGTACGGGGGGTGGGGGCGGTTTTCCACCCAACCGGTCTGCAATTACCTGGCGACCCGGTTCTTTCTTGAAAACACCAGCCGCCGTAATTGGTCCGGCCGGTTGTGGGGGGAAGAAGAGCGGCGGGTTATTCCGGGGAAGCGCACGCATGTTTCTTCCCGCCTGGATGAATACTCCTATCATGAAGCCGGGGCCAGGATCCGGCTGCGGCGGGCCGGTTTTTCCTGGTTGGGCGAGCTCAAAGGGAGGCAGAAAGAATACCGGCGGCTGACGAAAAACTCCTGGCGCAAGCTACAGTTGGAAACCGGAGGTGAACACCGGTCGGCCGGGCACTTTTTTTCCCTGCGTTACCGGGAGAGCACAGGGGTCTATCCGGGGGACGCCTGGAAGAACGAATGGGGCAACTACTGGAACTTCCGGTGGGAATGGAAGATCAACGACCGCACCCACCTAGTAGCCAGGGGTTCCCGTCTCTTCCGGGAGTGGGGGGAGAATAAGCAGCGGGAGGAGTGGGAGATTACCGGGATTTTGGAGTATCCCCGCTCCCCGGAGATGACGACCGGTTGGATGCTGGCGTACAGGCAAGCCGTCCGCCGGGACTACTGGGAGTACGATCCCGATGATGAAGTGGAGGAGCGGGAGGAGCCCGGATTCCGGGCTGGCCTGCGCTGGCAGCGGGTTTTTCCCGGGTGCCGGGTGCGGATCGAACTCTTCCGTCACTGGAAAGCGGAGCAGGTCCGGGAAGGCGCCCTCCTGGTTCTCCGCGGGGAAAAAAAGAAATGGCGATGGCAGTTGGGGATCGCCCCCTGGGGAGGATTTAATTCTTCTGCAGAGAAAGGATATTGGGTAGAGACACGATATTATTTTTGAAGGAGGGTTGGCCATGTTGCTCTTTGGTGCGCTGGTCCCCCATGCCGCGATTATTATTAGGGAGATCGGGGGCGAGGAAACCAATAAAGTCGCCAGTACCGTCGCAGCCATGAACAGGCTGGCCGGGATCTTCAAGGATTTATCCCCGGAGACGGTTGTGGTTTTTTCTCCCCACGGACCGGTCCTGGGAACAGAGTTGCCGGTCAGAGGGGACGAAAACCTGGAGGGCGATCTCCGGCAATTCGGCTCGCGCCTCTCCTGGGTCTTCCAGAACGACCGGGAACTGGTGGATCTAATTACCGCCGAAGTGGAGGCGGAAGGGCTGTCAGCAACGGTTTTTAACCGGGATACATACCCCTCCTTTGGGCTGAATCGCGGGTTGGACCACGGTGTGGTGGTTCCCCTTTCTTTCCTGGCGGAGAACCCCTTCCGTTTAGTGGCTACCGGGATTTGCTATTATTACCCTCCGGAGAAACAGTATGCTTTGGGTGTGGCCATCGGCCGGGCAATCAAAAAGACCTCCCGGCGCGTGGCGGTGGTGGCCAGCGGCGACCTCTCCCATTGCCTGATTCCGGGTGCGCCGGTCGCCTATAACCCGCGGGGAAAAGAATTTGATCTCCTCCTGGTCAAGCTGCTCCAGGAGAACCGCACGGAAGAGATTGTCCGGCTTGACCCCGAACTGGTGGAAGAGGCTGCCGAGTGCGGATACCGGTCGGTCCTGATGCTGCTGGGGGTCTTTGATGGCCTAGAGGTTAAGACCCAGGTCTTAAGTTACGAAGGACCCTTTGGCGTGGGCTATGCGGTGGCCACATTCATTCCGGGGGCGGAAAACCCGGCCCGCCGGCTCCTCCCCGCCCTGCAGGAAAAAAGAGCGGCAGAGGTTGCCTCCCGCCGGCAGCAGGAATCGGCGCCGGTGCGCTTAGCCCGCCGGACAGTGGAGAATTACCTCCGTAAAAAAGAGGGAGAGGCAGAGACAGGGACAGAGCCCGGACTTCCGGAAGAGTTACCACAGAGGGCCGGGGTTTTTGTTTCCATTAAAAAACACGGGGAACTCAGGGGCTGTATCGGGACGGTCTATCCCACCCGGGGCAGTCTTGCCCGGGAGATCATGGCGAACGCCCTTGCCGCCGCTTTTCAGGATCCCCGCTTCCCGCCGGTCAGCGAAGACGAACTGGAGGATCTGGTCTATTCCGTAGATATCTTGAAGCCCCCGGAACCGGTCAGGGGAACCGGTGACCTTGATCCGGAAAAATACGGGGTGATTGTCCGCAGGGGACGCCGCAGCGGTCTTCTCCTCCCGAACCTGGAAGGGATTGAGACCCCTGAAGAACAAGTGGCCATTGCCCGGCGGAAGGCGGGGATTGGCCCGGACGAACCGGTGGAACTGGAACGTTTTGAGGTCGTGCGTTATCATTAATAACCAACAGGGAAGAGAAAGGACAAGGATCAAGCAGAATGCAAACCCCACAGGAAACACATTTCTCCCGTCGTTTGCCGGAGGGAGCGGTACTTTGTACCCTTTGCCCGCAAGCCTGCCGGTTGCAGGAGGGTGAGAGGGGCCTTTGCCGCGTCCGTTTTCGCCACGGTGACAAGGTTTGTTTATCCAGTTACGGGCAGGTCTCTGCCCTGGCTTTGGACCCGATTGAGAAGAAACCCTTGTACCATTTTTATCCGGGGGCGTTGATCCTTTCCGTGGGGACGGTTGGCTGCAATTTGCGTTGCGGGTTCTGCCAGAACTGGGAGATCGCCCACGGGGAAGCCCCGACGGAGTACCTTTCCCCAAAAAACCTGGTGGAACTGGCGGATAACTACCGCGCCCGGGGCAATATCGGCTTGGCCTATACCTATTCGGAGCCGCTGGTCTGGTACGAGTACGTATATGACACCGCCCGCCTGGCACGGGAGAAAGGCTTAAAGAATGTGCTGGTGACCAACGGCTACCTCAACCCGGAGCCCCTGCGGGAATTGTTGCCCTTCATCGACGCGGTGAACCTGGATATTAAGGCCTGGGAGGATGGTTTTTACCGCAGGCATTGTGAAGGCCGGGTGGGCCCGGTCCGGAAGGCCGCGGAAATTATGGCCAAAATGGTGCATCTTGAAGTGACCAACCTGCTGATCCCCGGGGAGAACGACCAGGAGGAAGAAATCAGGGAACTGGTCCGATTCCTGGCCGGCCTGGACCGGAGGATTCCCCTTCATTTCTCCAGATATTTTCCCCATTACCAACTGGAACTGCCGCCCACACCCCTGCGGGTGCTGGAAAACGCCTTTAAGTTGGCGAAAGAAGAACTGCATTACGTCTATATCGGCAATATCAGCGCTGTTGACGCCCGTACGGGGTATAACCGGACAAACTGTCCGGACTGCGGGCAGGTGTTGGTAGAAAGGGCGGGCTTTGCCGCCCGGGTGACCGGGGTTGACCAAGGCCGGTGCAGCAACTGCGGACGCGAGGTTGACCTGGTTCTCCCCACAGAAGGGGATGAGGAGAGATGATCCAGGTATATACAGGAGACGGCAAAGGAAAAACCACCGCCGCCTTTGGCCTGGCCCTCCGTGCCTGCGGGCAGGGGTTGAAGGTGGAGGTATTCCAGTTTTTAAAGAAAGGGATAAGCGGGGAGGTGAAAGCCGCGCGAAAGCTGGGGATCGGCGTTCGCCAGTACGGGAGCGGTTCCTGGCTTATCGACCGCGCCCCCACAGAAGAAGAAAAGCGCCTGGCCGGGCGGGGACTGGAAGAGGCGGCGGCCGCCGTACAGAACGGTTGCCAGGTGGTGATCCTCGACGAGATCAGCCATACCATCAACCTGGGGTTGCTTCCTTTATCCGCGCTGCTCGGGTTTGTTGAGAGCCTGCCGGCCGGGGTGGAACTGGTCTTGACCGGCCGCGCGATGCCGGAGGAACTGATCGCCCGGGCGGACCTGGTCACAGAGATGAAAGAGGTTAAACACCCGTACCAAAAGGGGATAAAAGCCCGGCGGGGGGTGGAGTATTAGTATTAAGACGCCAAATCACCGTATAGAATCTCCGAATTTGTGGCATAATTGGTGTGAGATAACAGTTCGGAGGTGGCTTGGGGATGCTCTGGCGTAATCTTTTATACTTTCTTGATATAGTAGTCTATTGCGTGCAGCAAATATCCGCCGCGGTGATTGTTGGCTGGGTTCTTTATATTACCGGGAAAACCCTGCTGAAGAAGTTTATGGACACAAACCCGAAATAAAAATACGTTTTCGTGTAATAGGGAAAGAGTCCCGGCGTCTTTGGCCGGGGCTTTTCGTTGGCTGCAGGAGGGTTTTGACCGGCTATTGTTGCTGGCCCCGGCTATTCATAGGAGTTGATAAAATGTAAAATCTTTCTGATTTCCCCGGTGGCGATCGCCCAAACCTCCTCCAGATCGATGCATTTATTTTCGTGGGCGGCGGCATTAAGGGTGATCACATTTTCCCATGGCAGGTGGGAAAAGTTTGTATGAAACTCCGACGGTAATGTCTTACTGAGTTCAGCGATACTGAAAAGGGACATGGTTACCGCCATATTCACCTGTGGGCTTGCCAGAAACTCTTGCTTGCCAATGCCTGTAACCAGGCTTTGGATGTCAAGGCAATCTTTTTTTATCAACTCCAGGATCGTGGCGGTTTTTTCCATCAAGCCTTACCTCCTTAAACCGGTTTCCTCATAATAGTATAACAAAAAAACACGAAAAGGAAAAGACAACCAGTGTTGACAAGAGGCGGGGCAACATGCACAGATGGCCTGTGGGGTTGAAAATTCACCTGCAGGGGATTGCGGCGGGCAGGAGAATATGATAAAATTGATAAAGCAGCGCGCCTGTAGCTCAGCAGGATAGAGCAACGGACTTCTAATCCGTAGGCCAGAGGTTCGAATCCTCTCAGGCGCGCCAGTAATAACAAGAGTTTCCCGGCTCATGGTGGCCGGGATTTATGTTTATGCCGACCAAATGCCGGCCGGCACAGTCACTTGGTATTCTCCCGGTATTCGCTGGGCGACATCCCCGCCACCTTTTTAAAGCAATTGCTGAAATAAAACGAATCCTTATAGCCAACGGCATTGGCGACCTCATAAATTTTCAGGCCGGTATGTTTCAGCAATTCTTTGGCTTTCTTGATCCGGCGTTCGGTTAGATAATCAATGAAATTCTTCCCGGTCTGTTCCGTAAATAAGAGACTGAGATAGCTGGGGCTGATATGATAACGGTTGGCCATGGCGGAAAGGGTAATATCTGCGGCGAAATTCTCATCCAGATACCGCCGGATCTCCTCCACCAGTCGATGATTGAGGGAAGCGCGTTTTCGCCGGATATGATTATTAATCCGGGTAAAAAAGGAATGCAAAAGCCGCTTCAACTCATCCAAGCTTTCCACCTGCTCCAGGTCGACCAGGGTCGTGTCATTGGCGCCAAAGATTTCTCCGGCGTTATACCCCAGTTCGTTCAGGGTGGCAAGGGTCAACAGGATTAAATTGCTGGCCACCATCTTTGTTAATTCCGGATTCAATTTGGCCAGGCATATCTGATGGATGATCCTTTCCAAATCCTCTTCAATGGCTGAAGCCGCGCCAATTTTTATATTGTCAAAAATCGGATGGCGGTGAAGCGCATTGAGGATTTTATGATAGGATTGACCATCCGGATTAAGATCGTTAATAAAGAAAACCTGATTCATCCCGTATAAATACCGGTATTGCAACGCGGAACACGCCTCCCGGTAGGAAACGGCCAAGTCCGCCAGATCCCGGTAGGGACGGCCCAAGCCGCAAGCGAGCGAATATTTCAACGCCAAATGCGCTTGGGATAAAATCTCCTCCAAGCGCAGGGGCAAATTGTGATCCGGTTCAATGAAGATTAGTACCACTTGGTTGCGATGGTGGTTGACGACAAAATTCCGGTAAGCGCTGGCATTGGCCAACCGTTGTACCTGTTGGTAAAGGTGCAAGTTGAGGAGATACTTCTCTTCTTCGTTCATTTCCAAGAGTTGGTTCTCAGGGATCTCAATCACCGCCACTTGAAAGTCACGGTTGTTGATCCCGCTGATCCCCAAAAAATCCAATTGGGCGTCAATATTGGTGACCGCATTGCCGTTAAGCAGGTCCAACAAAAGTTTTTCCACCAAAGCGGCTTTGTTCTTTGCCAACTGGTCCCGCAGGTCCTTCATCTCCGACTGCTCCGC
>DUNX01000044.1 GCA_012839115.1 Bacillota bacterium | reverse complement strand
ATCGCCCAAAAAAAGCACCAGTTTCTCTTTGGCGGCAGCGGCTTCTTTCTGATCCCCCTGGTCGATGATGAATTGACCGGGAAAGGGAAGGAAAAGTTAGAAGAGATCAGGGAGAAGTTTTTCGCCCTCTTCAATTATGTGACTTTACCCTTTTACTGGGGGCGTTTTGAGCCGCAACGGGGGCGGCCCGATACCCAACGCCTGCTGAAAGCGGCAAAATGGTGTGCGGAGCAGGGAATTGCCGTGAAAGGGCATCCCTTGTGCTGGCATACGGTGACCGCTCCCTGGCTACTGGAACTCAGCAATGAAGAGATCTTGGCGGCGCAGGTGGAGAGGGTCAAAAGAGAAGTGACTGATTTCGCCGGGCTCATCGATATCTGGGATGTGGTCAATGAAGCCGTGATTATGCCGGTCTTTTCCAAGTATGATAACGGGATTACCCGCATTTGCAAAGAGATGGGGCGGATAAAACTGATCCGTACCATGTTCGAGGCGGCGCGCAGTGTCAACCCCAATGCGGTCCTGGTTCTTAATGATTACATCGTTTCGTTTCCCTTTGATGTTCTCATCGAAGGCGTGCTGGAGGCCGGCGTTAAAATCGACGTCATCGGGCTCCAATCCCATATGCATCAGGGGTATTGGGGGGTGGAAAAAACCCGGCAGATCTTGTCGTTATATGAAAGATACAACCTGCCGGTACATTTCACCGAAACCACCCTGATCTCCGGGCGCCTGATGCCCCCGGAGATTGAAGACCTCAATGACTATCAGGTGAAAAACTGGCCGACCACGAGAAGAGGGGAAAAGCGGCAGGCCCGGGAGACCGTCTTGCACTACAAAACCCTCCTGGCCCATCCTTTAGTGACCGGGATTACCTGGTGGAGTTTTTTGGACGGGCTATGGCTCAAAGCCCCCGGCGGTCTGTTGCGCAAGGATCTCTCCATCAAGCCCGCTTATGAAGAGCTGTTGCGGCTGATCAAAGGCGAATGGTGGCTGAAACCCACCCGCTTCGTCACGGATGAAAACGGTAAACTTACCTTCCGTGGTTTTTTAGGCGAATACGAACTGACCTATGCCGGAAAGAAAATCCCCTTTGCCTTGACGGAAAAAGGGGAAACCGCCATTGAAATCAATCTTTGACCTTTACGGTTCAGACTGGAGGCGCCACCAGGGCAGGGGCGCCTCCAAGTATGTTCTCTTCAAATCAGGGTCCGCGCGCGCGTGTGTGCCCAGGACCGCTGGACCCGCCCATGCCTTTAAGAAGGCCTTTCTCCTTCCCTTGCCTCTACCCGGTCTTGCCCTGGGAAATAAACAACCCGGCCAGCGTCAGGATAATCCCCAGTAAAGCAAGGCCGGTGATTCTTTCATGAAGGACAACAAAGGAGGCGGCAGCGGTTATTACCGGGACCATGTAAATATAGGCGCTGGTTTTTACCGCGCCCAATATTTTCAGGGCCGCGTTCCATGTGGCAAAGCAGAGGGCGGAAGCCCCCAACCCCAAAAAGAGGATATTAAAGAGGTTAACCGGTTGTATAATCCGGTCGATCCCCAAATCCAACGGGAAGAAGAATAACGCAGGGAACGACAAGACCAACCCATAAAAAAAGATCCTCCGTGTTACCAGGATGTTGTTGTAGCCAAACTCGCCGATCTTCCTTGTCAGGACCGAATAGACAGCCCACAGCATGGCGGCGAAAACAGCGAAGAGATCGCCCAAGGGGTTGAGCTGAAAATTGCTCATCCCGTTCACGGAGATGAGGAAGATCCCGGTCAGGGCAACGACAAAACCGGCAAAAAACCGCAGCCGCAGCTTCTCGCCGCCCGGGAAGAAATGGGCAAGAATGGCTGTAAAAAACGGCGCCGTGGAAATGATCACCCCCACATTGGAGGCGAAAGAATAGATGAGGGCCATGTTTTCCAAAAGGTAATAGAGGGTGATCCCGCATAAACCGGCCCCGGCAAAATAGAGCTCCTGTCTTCTCTCCTCCACCCGGAGCTGGTGTGGGTAAATAAGGAGCAAAGCGAGGAAGCCGGTGATAAACCGCAAGAACAGGATCGCCACTGGTGAAAAGGATCTTAACAGGATCTTGGTAGAGATAAAGGTTGTCCCCCAAATAAAAACCGTAACAAATGACAGCAAGTGTCCATGGATTGCTTTTTTACTCTCCACAATGTCCCTTCCTAACAAAATAATGATCCTTCCAAAACAAATAATCTTTCTTGCTCTGCAAAATTGTCCCTGCGGCACGCGTGCCCGGCAAAGGCTATTTCCGGGCTTCTTTTACCGCCGCGATGAACTGTGCCGCCCGCTGGGCAAGGTCCGCCCATTTTTTCTCCGCCACCAGCTTTTTGTCGACCAAAGCGCCGCCCACCCCGGCAAAAACCGCACCGGCCTTGATGAACTCCCCGGTGTTCTCCAGGTTCACCCCGCCGGTGGGGGTCAGCTTCACCTGTGGGAGGGGACCCCGGATATCCTTGATAAAGGACGGCCCCAATTTCGTTGCGGGGAAGATCTTGACCACGTCCGCCCCGGTTTCCCAGGCGGCAAGGATTTCGGTGGGGGTAAAGGCCCCGGGGATACAGGGAATACTGTATCTTTGACAGACTTCAATAATTTCCGGTTTCAAGACCGGACTCACGACAAACCCGGCGCCGGCCAGAATCGCCAAGCGTGCCGTCACGGCATCAAGAACACTGCCCACGCCGATGATCACCCGGTCGCCTAATTTTTCAACAGCTTCCTCGATCGCCCCCAGGGCGCCCGGGGAAGTCATGGTGATCTCCAAGCCTTTTATTCCGCCTTCAGCCAAGGCTAAAGTCGTATCCATAAGCACGGCGCGGCTGTCTACCCTTATGACGGCAACAACTCCGGTCTCCTCCAGAATCTGCAGTGTCCTCTCTTTATCCATCGAACCCCCCCAAAAAAACTGGTTTTCCCTTAAGCCCGTCTTTATCTTTGCACCCGCCCGGAGGCGTCGCCGGCCGCCAAATTCCTGACCTCTTCCTCAGTAACAAGGTTAAAGTCGCCAAATATCGTATGTTTCAAACAGGAAGCGGCAACAGCGAACTCAACAGCATCCCGGCTCGTTTCGCCTTTTAGCAAGGAGTAGATTAACCCGGCAGCAAAGGAATCGCCGCCACCGACCCGGTCGACGATATGGATCTTGTAAACCCGGGAGCGGTAAAAATCCTTACCGTCATAGAGCAGGGCCGACCAGTTATTATCCGAAGCGGAGAGACTCTCCCTTAATGTGATCGCCACTTTTTCCAGGTTAAACCTATCCGCCAACTCCTTGGCGACCGCCCGGTAACCCTCCTCACTTAACTTCCCGGCGGTGATCTCCGAATCCGCGGCCTTGATCCCAAAGACCTTCTCTACGTCCTCTTCATTGCCGATGGCCACATCGACATAACTCATTAATTCACTCATGACCCGGTTGGCCTTATCCGGTGTCCAAAGCTTTTTCCGGTAGTTTAAATCGGCACTCACTTTTACACCGAGTTTTTTTGCGGCCTTTACCGCCTCCAGGGTAACGGCGGCGGCCCCGTCGCTTAAGGCCGGCGTAATCCCGGTAAAATGAAACCAGGTGGCGCCGGAAAATATCTCTTTCCAGTTGAATCCCCCGGGCGTAACCTGGGAAATGGCGGAATGGCTCCGGTCGTACACGACCTTTGACGGCCGCTGGGAAGCGCCGATCTCCAGGAAGTAGATGCCTACCCTTTCCCCTCCCCGTTTGATATATTCCGTCTTCACCCCGTAACGGCGCAAATGATTCACAGCGGCCTGCCCGATCTCATGGGCCGGCAGTTTGGTCACAAAATATGAGTCCAAACCATAATTACTGAGAGAAACGGCGACATTGGCCTCTCCCCCGCCGTAGACCGCGGAAAAGGTATCGGCCTGGACAAAGCGGAGATGCCCGGGGGGAGACAGGCGCAACATAATTTCACCAAAGGTGACTACTTTCTTGCCCATTTCTTGATAACCCCTTTATAATTAATTATTCTTATACTATCCTGGTTATTCTGATGTCATCCTTTGCACCGCATCATCTCAAGGCTCAATACCATGTATTAAGGGCCGGTATATTGAACAGCCCGGTATATTGCCTAATTAATTGTTCCGTTTGCCTTCCAAATCCTCCTTCCCGCAGAACTTTAACCTTCTGTAAATACATTCTACAAATACGTCCCAGGCAAAAAGGGAGCCTTCAACAAAATGCTAAAGGCTCCCTCTCCTTGACAAGATACTGGCTTAAGCTCTCCCTTACCAGTTTTCGGCGAGCAACTCAAAGTGGGCTTGCGGGTGAGCGCAGGCCGGACATAATTCCGGCGCTTCCTCCCCCTCGTGGAGATAACCGCAGTTGCGGCAGCGCCAGGTTACGACCTGGTCTTTCTTGAAAACCTTCCCCGCCTCCACATTGGCCAGGAGTTCCTTGTATCTCTTTTCGTGCTGTTTCTCCGCGACCGCAATCGCCTCGAAAACACCGGCGATTTCCGTGAAACCTTCCTCCCGGGCTACTCTGGCAAAAGCCGGGTACATATCCGTCCATTCATAGTTCTCTCCCGCAGCTGCGGCCTGCAAATTCTCTGCGGTGGTCCCGATGACACCGGCGGGAAAATCAGCCTGTATCTCAACTTCGCCGCCTTCCAAAAATTTAAAAAGCCTTTTGGCGTGTTCCTTTTCCTGGTTGGCGGTTTCCGCAAATATAGCGGAAATCTGGACATAACCCTCTTTCCGGGCCACACTGGCATAGTAGTCATACCTATTCCTGGCCTGTGCCTCTCCGGCAAAAGCCGTCAACAGGTTTTTTTCAGTTTTTGTTCCTTTGATGTTCGCCATTCCCGAACTCCTTTCTTCTTTCCAGTTTTAAACGGGTCACACGCTCCTTCAAATCCGTATGACGTCCGTAAACGTGCTTCAAAGTTTCATGTTCTTGTTTTTTTCCCTTTTTTCCTGGCATTCCGGGCACAACCCTTTATACTCCAGATGATGACCGGCAATCCGGTATCCGGTTCTTGCTTCCACCTCCTTCTCCTTTACCATGACCGCTCCCGCCGGTAAATCATCCACCCGGTGACAGTGAATACACCTGATATGGTAGTGGTTGGCCGGGTTACCGTCAAACCGCATCTGCGCGCCGGCGGTCTCCAGTTTAAGGATCAAACCGGCCCGGGCCAACAGGTCTAGATTCCGGTAAACAGTAGCCAGGCTAACGTGGGGAATTTCCTTCCGGACCATGGCGTAAACCTGGTCGGCCGTGGGATGAGTTGTGACTTTCTGCAATTCCCGCAGGATTACCCGGCGCTGACGGGTCATGGAGAGCTTTCGTTCAGTCAAGGCGCTCCACCTTTTCTAAAATGGGAATGATAATTATTATTAATAATTATATCAATACCGGTTCCCGTTTGTCAAGGATTTTCATTAATATACCCTTTGATCTCAGCGAGCTTCTGATTGAAACTGGCATCTACACTATAAATTATATACCGCAGCGTCCTCAAAATATAAATATTTCTACCGATAATATTTATATCAGCACGATTCAGGAAATAAAGAAAGGTCAGGTCAAGGTCGTCAATAATGAAACTTGCAACGGAGGTAAAAAAGATGCGGCGACGGTTCTTACCAATATTATTGCTCCTTTGTTTCATCTTACCAACAGCACTCCCCCGGACCCTTGCCCAAGAAAACGGCCTCTTGATCCATTGGCGGTTTGACGAGGGAAGAGGGACTTCTACCCGGGATTACTCTGGCAACGGCCTGCGTGGAGAGGTCGGGGCCCGCTGGCGAAAAAAGGCCCCCTCCGGCAGCGCCCTTTATTTTAACGGCCGTTCTGATTCGGTCGTGCGGGTGGTTTTACCTGAAGACCGGCGATTCGGGACCGGTTCGTGGACTTTTTCAGCCTGGCTCAAGCCCCGGCAATTCTCAATCAATGCCGAACTGAAGCACCGGCGGATCTTTTCTTTTGGGGAATACCCCGCGGCCACACTGGTCATTAATATCCTGGAGGACGGACGTCCCAGTTGCTATTTGTGTTACCAGGACCAACAGGGTAAGAATATCGACACCGGCGCCACTGGCGCGGCGCCTTTGCGGATCGACGAATGGGCCTACCTGGTCTTGGTGGTGGACAGGGAAAACGGGACCATGGAGTTTTTCTTGAACGCCCTGGGCGGCGCCCCGGCCGCAATCCCCCCCGGGTTTGCCGGGGACTTTTTGCTCAACGGCACGCTGACCGTGGGCAGTTCCTGGCAGAACTACATTGGGGAAATGGATGAGGTAAAAATCTACCGGCGGGCCCTTTCCGCTGCCGAGGTACGGGCGGAATTTGAAAGCCTGCAGGAGGTTTTCGGGGTTTCCCTCCCTTGGCAAATTACGGCCAATGAAGGCCTGAAGCAGGTCAATGCCGCCTGGGCGGCCGGTAATTTTCCCGCTGTCCAGGAGATCTGCAGGGATCTGGCGAACCGTAGCAACCTTCCCGGCCATTACCGGAGCTATGTCATGCTGCGCCTGGCTCAAAGCTATATGGTGGAAGAGAACTTCCCGGCAGCCCTCGGCGTCTATGAGGAGATCGTTGCCAATGACGAATACCCGGCAATTCATCGCGACGAGGCCCGGGAGTTCTGTGACGAAATCCGGAACCGTCTTGGGGAAACGCCCGGCTATGACCGGGAAGCCGGCCGCACCGGCGCCCACAAAACACCGATCACCCTGATCGATTCCTTTGCTGTGGAAATCCATGTCGCCCCTGATGGCGACGACCAGCAAGGCGACGGTTCGGCGGCAAACCCCTTTGCCACCCTGGCCAGGGCCCGTGACGAAGCACGGCGGGCAAAGACCGGCGACGGCCCTGTCGGCATCCTGCTGGCCCCGGGCGAATACCCCCTCTCTGCCAGCCTGGTACTGGATGCCGGGGATTCCGGGTTTGAGGGCGCCCCCGTTGTCTTCCGGGCGAAAGAAAAAGGGAAAGCAGTCCTGTACGGCGGGACGCGTCTATCCGGTTTTACGCCCGTTACCAACCCGGCCATACTGCAACGGCTGCCGGCAGAAGCCCGCGGAAAGGTCTACCAATGCGACCTTAAGCAACTGGGGATTTATGATTACGGCAAGTTACAGACCCGCGGTTTTAACCAGCCGCCGTCACCGCCCACCTTGGAACTATATTGCAACGGGGAGCCGATGACCCTGGCCCGCTGGCCGAACCGGGGTTTTGTCAGCCCCCGGGAACTGGTGGACCCGGGCGCCAAGGGACGCCCGGCTGTCCTGCGGTATGAAGCCGACCGCCATGAACGCTGGGTAAACGCGCCTGATGGGTGGCTCTTTGGTTATTTCCATTACCTCTGGGCGGACTCCACCATCAAAATCGGCGCCATCGACCCGGGGGAAAAGACCCTTACCACCGCCACCCCCTACCGGTATTCCCACGAACTTCAGTCCATGGACAACGAGCAGGGGATCATTTATTACGCCTTCAACCTGCTGGAAGAGATCGACATTCCCGGCGAATGGTATCTGGACCGGACCAGCGGCATCCTTTACTTCTATCCGCCGTCGGACCCGGAAGCGGCTGTAATCGAAATCAGCATGCTCTCCGAACCGCTGGTGTTGATGGAAAACCTTTCCCACCTGCGCTTTGAGGGGGTGGTTTTTGACCTGGCCCGCTGGGACGGGATCCAGATCAACAACTGCCGGGATGTCCTCCTGGCGGGTTGTGTTATCCGGCGCATCGCCGGCAGGGGCGTGGTCATTCACGGCGGCCGCGCCAACGGCATCTTCGGTTGTGAGATCCATACTATCGGGCGCAGTGCCACCGAGATCTATGGCGGGGACCGGAAAACCTTGACCCCGGGCAGGCATTTTATTGAAAACTGCCACCTCCACCACTTCGGCCGTATTGACCGCACTTACACCCCTGCCGTCCTGCTGGTGGGGGTGGGCAACCGGATTGCCCACAACTTGATGCATGACGGCCCCAGCAGTGTCATGCGGATCGGAGGCAACGACCATCTCATCGAGTTCAACGAGGCCTACAACGCGGTCACCGAATCCGACGACCAGGGCGCTGTGGATATGTGGGGCAACCCGGCCTACCGCGGCAATACCTTCCGGTACAACTACTTCCATCATATCGGCAGAACCGGCGACGAACACTTCGTCTGGGGTCAGGCGGGCCTTCGCCTGGATGATACCATCAGTGGCCAGATCATCTACGGTAATGTCTTCGCCCATTGCTCCCGGGGGGTTTTTGGCGGTGTGCAGATCCACGCCGGCCGGGATAATATCTTTGACAACAACATCTTTTACGCCTGTAATACCGGGGTTTCCGGTGGCTGGAGCCCTCATAACTACATCTGGCAAGGACTTAAAGACGGAACCCACCACCTCGCCAAAAATGATTACCATAACACCCAGTTGTACCTTTCCCGTTATCCAGAGATCAAATATATGCTGGATGATAACGGCCGCAACTACCTGTGGCGCAACCTCTTTTACGCCTGCGGGGAAATGCTGAGTGAACGGTCAAACCGGCAAGTCTTTGATCTCATAGCCAACACCGAATTTCTCGCCGGTGAGGACCCCGGGTTTGCCGGCGGTTTGGCTGTCTTCGCTGCTTCCGGTACAGGCTCCGCTACCGGCGCGACCGCGGATGGCGCAGGAAGCTCTCCCGGCGCAGAAAGTTCTCTGCCTGCCAGGCTCTTCCGGCTCCGGCCGGATGCTCCTTTGTTCAGGTCCGTTGCCTTCCGCCCGCTGCCGGTGGAGGAGATCGGCCTTTATGAGCATGAACTGCAAGTGTGCAAATGCGCGAACGCCACAGACAGAGTATCCTCCGGCGACAGGCAGGTGCACCGGGAATAGGGAAAAAGCCACGAAAGGCTCTTCCGGATCCGCAGTTCGTAGCAGGCGCCCGGCAATAAACCGCCGGTTCTGTAAGCTGTCGCCTTTCCCCGGTCACCAAATAAAGAACAGCCCTTCAGGAAAAGGGCTGTCTTTTGTTCTACTGTTTTTTTGTCTCTCATTTTTTCTTTTATTTTCTTTTTTCGCCGTACATCCTGGCCTCGGTACAGACCAACATGCTTAGCACACGCCGGTCTGTGCCTTGATGGGTCATGCCTTCAGATAGCCGCATTCTGCCCGGCGGTATACCCGGAAGACCAGGCCCACTGGAGATTAAAACCGCCACAATCACCGTCGATATCTATTACCTCGCCGGCAAAGAACAAGCCTTTAACCAGTTTCGATTCCATGGTCTTTTCATCTATTTCCCCGGTGTCAACCCCGCCCGCTGTCACCTGCGCACTCGGCCAGCTCCTGGTCCTTCTGATTTTGAACCGCCAACCGGTTAAGATTTGGAGGATCCGCTCCTGTTCCCCGGCGGACAACGCGGCGGCCGGGAACTGCCAATCCTTGGGCTTGCGGCCGAGCCCCGCCTCCATCAAGAGCACTGGGATCAACCGTTTATTGATCAGCCCGACCAGGCTGAAGTCAACGGGTTTTCCGGTCTGAAAGCGCTTTTTCAGGAGTTGCCGCAGTTCTTCTTTGGTAAAGGTATCCATAATATTTATCTGTAGATATGCCTCTTTCCCCGCATTAAGCAGTTCCCCGGCTTTCCTGCTGATCTGAAGGATGGGCGGGCCGGAAACCCCGTAGTCGGCAAAGAGGATATCCCCCCGGTCCCTGGCTAAAGACTCATTATTGTAAAGGATCTCCGCGGTCCCCACCAGTTTCACCCCGGTGATCCGGGGGAAAAAATCCCCTTCCAGCATCAACTGGACCAAGGCGGGAAAGGGTTCCGTGACGGTATGGCCCAGTTTTTTCGCGAGTAAAAAACCGTCCCCGTCTGAACCGGTGGCCGGTGCGGCTTTACCGCCGGTGGCAATGATGACCGCATCCCCCCGGTGGATTTCGCCGTTTTCCAGCTCTACCCGGAATTCCCTGTCTTTCCTGATCTCTGTAACCCGGGCGTCACAAAGGATATTCACGCCCATTTCATTCAGTTCGTACAGAAAGACATCAAGGATACTTGAGGCCTGGTCGGACCGGGGGAAGACCTTTCCCTCGCCCTCCACCTTATGGGCGATCCCCAGTTTCTCAAAGAACCTGAGGGTATCGTCGGCGGAAAAACACGCCAAGGCGCTGCGGGTAAATTCCGGGTTGGCGCCGTGATAATAGGCACATGCCCCCTCGCCTTTAATCTTGATATTGGTGAAGTTGCACCGCCCGTTGCCGGTGGCCAGAATTTTCTTGCCCACCCGCGGGTTCTTCTCCAGGATGGTGACGGCGGCGCCCAATCGCCCGGCAACAACAGCGGCTATCATTCCGGCGGCGCCACCCCCCACTACAATTATGCGTTTTCTCACTCCCTACCCCCCGGCATCTTCTTGTCCTTACTTACCACCTTGATCCCAGAGAATAGTCTGCCACAATAGCCCACCCCAAAATAGTTTACCACAACAGGCTGCCTTAAAATAGGCTGCCCGCTCAAGCCGCAGCCGGCCTGAATTTATTCCTCTTAATCACATATTGATCAAACAGAATAAAGCCGATCACGAGAATACCAATGATATCCGTGAGCAGTCCCGGATGAATCATCAGCAAACCGGCGCCGGCCGCCAAGACCCGCTCCCAGATGGAAAGCTTTGTATTGATAAAGCCCTCTAAACCGCTGGCAACAGCGAACATCCCCACCATTGATGTGACCGAAAACTGAATAATCTGCCCGAACGAGGCATTTACCAAGAGCATCGCCGGGTTTAACACAAACATATAGGGGATAAGGAAGGCCGCAATAGCCAGTTTTGTGGCGATTACCCCCGTACGCAACGGGTTCCCACCGGAAATGGCCGACCCGGCGTAGGCCGCCAGCGCTACCGGTGGGGTAATATCCGCCACCACCCCAAAGTAAAACACAAAGAAATGGGCGGCCAGCATTGGTGTTGCCGGGATCAACTTTAATATGATCGGCGCTGTGATGGTCGCCATGATTACATAATTGGCAGTTGTCGGTACGCCCATCCCCAGAATAAGACAGGCAATCATCGTCAGGAAAAGCGCAATAAGGTCAATCCCTCCCGAGAGAAAGAGGAGGCCTTCGGCGAGTTTCAGACCTATGCCGGTAAGGGAAACAACACCGACAATAATCCCGGCAATGGAACAGGCGGCAGCAACGCCAATGGTGTTTTTCGCCCCGTTTTCCAAGGCAGCAGTAAAGCTCTTCGGTGTTAACCGGGTATCCCTGTGGAACATACTAACAACAATCGCTGTCAAAATGGCCAGGCAGGCCGCGCGGGACGGGGTGTAGCCAACAGACATGGTGGTAACCAGCACCACAATGGGGAGCAGTAAATAACCTCTTTTCAGGAGCAGTTTAAAAAATTCGGGGATCGCTTCCTTGGGCAGTCCTTTAAGGCCGGTTTTCTTCGCCTCCAGATGGACCATGAAAAAGATCCCGGCAAAATAAAGGATGGCTGGGAAAATAGCGGCTGTGGCAATAGTAAGATAGGGCGTCCCGGTCATCTCCGCCATCAGGAAGGCGGCGGCGCCCATGATTGGCGGCATGATCTGTCCCCCGGTGGAGGCGGCAGCCTCAACCGCTGCGGCAAAGTCCTTGTCATACCCGGTCTTTTTCATCATCGGAATTGTGATACTGCCCGAACCAACGGTGTTTGCCACTGAACTGCCGGAGTACATTCCTTCCATGGCGCTGGCGATAACAGCCACTTTCGCCGGCCCTCCCGTGGTCCGGCCGGCAATGGCATTCGCGATATCAATAAAAAACGCGCCGATATTCGTCTTTTCCAGAAACGAAGCCAGGATAATAAACAATACAATAAACGTGGAACAAACCCCGATCGGGGTACCAATGACGCCGTCAAGGGTGTAAAACAAAGTGTAGATAATACGTTTCAGTGAATATCCGGCATAAAAAGCATAACCCACAAAAGCGCTGGCCACCACCAGAATGGGGAGGCCCACCACCCTCCGGCAGACCTCGGCAGTGACCAGTACCCCTACAACACCCACAAACACATCGAATTGGGAGATACGGGTGGCTTTCACCGCCAGATCGGCGAAGTTCGCCACATAGTAGAAGTAAGCGGCCGCTCCAACCAGGCCCAGCAAAAGATCATACCATGGCACAAAATTCTCCCGCTTGGCCCCTTTTTTTCTGGAGGGATAGAGCGTGAAAGCCATAAAAACAACCAGGCCGACAAAGGATGCCCTCCGGATTTGCTCCGGCCAGACGCTGATCAGGTTCATGTAGAAGACATAAAGGGAAAACGCCACCAGCATCATGCGCACGACCACCCTGGGGAGGCCGGAAAAACGTCTCGTATTTGCCTCCCGGTCATACTCGGCCATCAGGGCATCGACATCGACTTGTTCTGTTTCGCCCATTGAGGATTGGGGGTGTTTTTTCAGTTCAGACATGACTCCTCCTCCTTGCTGCAAAATCAACACACCTGCCGCAAATCAAGAACCGGACTCCAGGCAACGTACGGCAGGTGGGCGCGGGGTACGCGCACGTGCGCACCTTCGCCCACACTCAAACCGGACTCTTCTGTTTCTGCCGCAGAGTTCCCGCAGGCTGATTATTTCCTCGCCAATCTGCAAAGTGTGATCGGAAACTGTGCCGACAATATACGAAAGGCGGTCCATAACCCGGTTAAAGCCGCTGACAATCATTGCACCGTCCCGGCCGTACTCTAAAGACTGGCCTTCCCCGATCTCGGTCTGGACACCGGCGCCAAAGGAATAGTAAATCGTGCGGACAACATAGATCCTGCCTTTTTTGATCTGGTATACATCAGTCACCGGTGTTTGGTTCACCGAATGGATGAAGGTAACGGAAAACTCTTCGCCGTCGCTAACAGGAAAAGAGGCAATCACTTCGCCCGTTTCGCCGTTTTTCAGGACTAGACAAGGCGAGGAAAGGGTGAAAAATAAAAAAACGGAGACCGTGACTGTGACCACTATCGCGGTCCCCGCCAGCAACCATTTCCCCGGCATTATTTCAATAAGCCGATCTCCTTATAGTATTTTTCCGCACCGGGATGCATGGGTATGGAGATACTGGCCAAGGAATACTCCGGATCGAGTTCGGCGCCTTTCGGATGGCCAACTGTGATCTCTTCTGCATTCTCAAAGAGCGCCTTGGTCATCTTGTACACCAGGTCTTCACTGAGGTCGTCGGAGACAATGAAAGAGGCGACAACAGCCACGGTCTGGGCATCGGCGTCAACGCCCTTGTAAGTCCCGGCCGGAACAGCAAATTTGGTATAGAAAGGATATTTATCGATCAGTTTGGCGGCATGCTCATCGTCAATCTCCAAAAGATTGATCGGGTTGGTGGTCGCCAGTTCTACGACGGCGGTGGTGGGTGCGCCGGCAACACAGAAAAACGCATCGATCTTATCGTCTTTGAAGGCCGCGGCGCTATCACCGAAGCTGAGGTTGTTAACGATAATATCATCAAAGGTCATGCCATAGGCCTCCAGGATCTGACGGGCATTAAACTCCACACCGGAACCGATATCGCCCACAGAAACCCTTTTCCCCCTGAGGTCGGCAATGGAACTAATACCACCCTTCGCCACCACCTGGCAAACCTCGGCATAAGCCCCGGCCATCGCGGAGAACCCGCCAACTTTGTCTCCGGCAAAAAGGTCGGTGCCATTATAGGCATAGTACATGACATCATTCTGAACAATGGCGATATCGGCTTCCTTATCGGCGAGCAAGTAGATGTTGGCTTTGGAAGCCCCTGTTGACTGCAGATCAAAGCTTAAATTGTCAATTTTTTGGCTGAGGATCTGCGACACAGTCCCGCAGTAGGCGTAATACGTACCGGTGGTACCGCCTGTGGCCATCTTCAATGTGGTTTTTTTCCCTCCACAACCGGCCAAGACCAAAAAAACGAGGAGCAACATGGACAAGACAAACAAAAGTTTCCTTTTCATAAAAAAACCTCCCTATAAAATGATGATATATTTGATGGCATATTACTAACAAAAAAATAGCCGCAAATAAAAATCCGGGATAAACTTCGCCAAGCTCCCTCTTGACTCCTGCCTTTTGCGAAAAATTCTCCCCGATTTTTCTCTGTTTTCTTGCCAAGAACTATTTTGAAAGTGCCGCCGTTCCTTACCAATAGCTATTTTGCAGGTACCGCCCGGTAACCAGAACTTCCGTAGCCGTGCTCTAACGGAAACAAGGCTAACCTTATTTGATTAACCCGAACTGCCGGATCTCCATTTTGACCTCCACGTTCACAGTGGCGTCCCTGTAGACCTCTTCCCAATCCATGGTTTTCCAAGCAGAATAGTACTTCGCCCGCACCAGGTCCCCAAAGCCAATGGGGTCGCTCCCCAACCGCTGGGTATACCCGAGGATTCCCAAACAGTTCTCCTGAACCTCCCTGGAGAGGCGTTCCTCCAACACCTCTTGGGGGCCCGCCTGATCCAGCATATCCTGGTCATACTCATCCAAGACTCCCCGTAAATCCAGGAGAATATCTATTGCCAAACGCCGGCCCTGTAGGTCGAGGCGGATTTTTCTATGGCTTTCCCTGATGGTAAAGGCCGCCCCTCTTTTAAGCGGCGAGTCTCTTTCCAACCCGGAAGCAATAAAAACAAACTCCGTCTTTGGCGCCCGCCCCATCATCGCCAGTAACAAGGCGGTTTGTTGTGTATCGAGCTGACCCACCATGCGACCGGCACTGAACAGCGCCGACCCTAAAACCCGTATTCCGTCCGGTTCCAGTTTGAGCAGGGGAGTGATGGGATCCAGACCCGGCGCCAGAGAATAAATGCTAAAATCATAGATACTGGTTTCCGGTACGTGTAAATAGTTGACATTTTTCGCTAAAAGCCGGTTGATATAAAAGACGGTTCTTGCTTTACTGGCAAAGGTCCGCGCCTTTTCCAACAGTTCTTTGGGGCTCCCGTCGACAATCACGACCTGTGCCAACGGCGAAATGAGGGGATCCCTTTTGAAAAACTCCAACAACTCTTGGATTCCCTGGCCGGCGATTTCCTTGGCAAATAAAATTTGCTGTACTTTTCCACCTTCCACCCTTTTGTCGGTAATGGTTTTCGCTTCTTCGATTGCTTCCTGTAACAAATTTGCTTCCGTGGTAATAACCTCGTCTTGGTTCGGAAGTCTGCTATCGAAAGCCGGAAAAACACTGGTAACAAGGATTTTATCCCCGGACGCCGGTTCAATACCGACCTGGAACAGGATCCCTGTTTCCTCAATGACCCTCTGATCCCAGCAGCCCGAAAAGAGCAATACGGGTATGAGAATGAGAATTTGCGTAGCCGTGAGCCTTTTCATCCGGATTTTACTCCTCGCCTGAAACCTATCGATTTTTTTGTTTGGCAAAGGAAAAGAGATAGCAAAAAATCAAAAAACCAACAACGATAATCCCGCCGATGGTAACCAGATTTGCCGCTGCTAATGTTTGTACTAAATCCGTAGGTATTCTGCTTAAAAGAATAATGGCGGCGATGAAAAACGGGAAAAACAAGCGCCGGTTTTTAATGGCGAATACCCGGCGCAGGCCGTCGTGAACAGCAAAGGAATAGGTAAGGAAAACACTTTCGACCAGGGGGAACCAGAGGAGAACAAAGAGCAAGTCCGTTCGTTCTACAAACGGCATCCGGTAATATCTGGCTAATTCAAACAAAGGGATTAATTGAGTTTTCAATAAATTCTCCCCGAAAAGACCGGTAGTAACCAGGAAAACCAGGATAAAAACGGCCATGGAGACAAGGTTGGCGCCAAGCACCCATTTCAGCGTGTTTTCCCTGTCCACAACATAGGGATAAACAAAGGCCACCAGTTCAAAGCCGATATAGGCAATAAACGTTGTCCCCAGGCTTTTCCCGAGAGAAGTAATTCCAGCCGCACCCACCGGCATCAGGAAAGTCCAGCGGATCTTGGCGGCAACCAAAAAAGCCAAGACCAGGATGAAAAAGAGGATCAGAAAGATAAAATAAGAAAACCGGGTAAGCGGTTTTAGCCCGTACTGGAGTAAATAGGCTGTAGGTGTTATGATCAGTACAGCAACGATCAGGCCCGGAGTTAAATTCAGTGTGTATAAGGTAATAAACTCGGTGAAGATGCGAAAACTCAATACCATTGAGTAGCTTAAATAAAGAAGCAAAAAGAGGTTGATGGCTTTTCCGGGGAGTTTTCCAAAGAGACGCGGGCTGAGCTCAAAAATGGATTTGCCGGCGTATTTCTGTAAAAGCAGGACAATGGCGATAATGGCCAGCGAACTAATGAGCCCCGCCGCCAAAATTGAGATCCATCCGTCATGCCCGACATCCCGGGCCAAGGCTGCCGGTAAAGTCAGAAAACCAAAGCCTATTTGCGCGGTCAAAATAAAAATCCCCAGCTGTTTACTGGTGATTTTATTCCGCTCCGTCAATTACCCCTCTCCTTTCTTGTTTCGACTGAGTCCTGGCATCATTTTTCGCAAATGGCTACAAGGCGTCCTGATGAATATATCCTTAAATCCGGATGGTTGAAAGGGTATCACCGGTTGGAAATATGGCCGGCCCAAGGATTCCATGGTCACCAGATGGGCAAAGATTACTGAGGCGGTAACTACGAATCCAAGCACACCAAAGAGGGCGGTCGCAAAAATAGCGACGAATTTCAATACCCGGAGAGAGAAATTCAGATCATGCGCGGGCAGGACCAGGGAAGCAATCAGGGCCACCATACTGACTATAAGCAAAAAACCGCTGATCGCCCCGGTGAAAACCGCCGCCAAACCCAGCAAAACACCGGCAACAACGCCGACTATTACACCAATATAATGCGGCAACCTCAAAGCTAATTCCCGGAGCAGTTCTACAACGGTTTCGATTATTAAAACCTCAATCACCGGCGGGAAGGGGACTCGTACCCGGGATTCAGCCAACACCGACAGAAAATGCACAGGGACGATATAGTAGTGGTAAGCCATTACCGCCACATACATGGCGGGGAAAAAAATCGCCAACCCCGCCGCCAGAAGCCGCAGCCAATGGATGAAAGCTCCAATAAACCCGTTGCCATTCAGGTCATCCGGTTCTTGAAAAAAATCAAAGAAAGTAACGGGCGCGATCATCGTTACCGGATCGCCGTCCAACATGATCAGCAGTTTCCCCGCGAGCAACGCAGCTATTGCTTTATCCAGCCTTTCCGTCGCCTGAAACTGTGGAAAAGGTGACCAGGGGAAATCCCTGACCAACCTCTCCAGTTGGCCCGTTCCAACAACCCCGTCAACCTTCAACCTTTCAATTCTGCAGGTCAATTCCGCCAATAACTCCGGCTGTACCGCTCCTTCCAGATAGGCAACGCCTACTTTACCGGGAGACAATTCCCCGATCTTCAATACCCTGAGCTTAAGGTTGTACGAGGCGATCCCTCTTCTTAACAGCCCCAGGTTTACATGGAGATCCTTAACAAAAGAATCATGAAGGCCGTAGCGGTTTTTTTCTGCCGGATAACCGGTTAATGCCAGTCCTTCCTCTGCTGTCATTAGGATCACAAAACCGGATAAAATGGCGTTTCTTAAAGAACCCGCATCAGGACTGCTGATTGTGCGTATATACACAAAATTGCTTTCCGGAAGCGTTGACGCGGAAATTGCTGAAAAATCCAGTGTCAAAAGGGGTTCCAGAAAACGTTGCTGTACCCATTCGGGATCTATTAGTGTTTCCAAGAATAGTAAATAACCGGTTTTACCACGGGTTAAGACTACTTTTTTTGCAATAAAATCCGGACAGTCCCGAAATGACTCCATCAGCTCATCAATTATTTTCATCTTTTTTCGCCAGCGTTTTCCTTTTTGTACTTGGCCTTTTGCAAAATTCTGCCCGAAGCCAAAAAATCCGGTCTTTATCCCCTAATCTAACCTGCTGCCAGCCTGATTATTCACCTCTGCCTTACCTCGATTGTTTACGGGGAACCCCAGGTAAACCTTGACTTTATCCCTGACAAGTACTAAAATGCAGATATGCAGCTAAATCCCGGTTTTTTCTGTACGGGCGCATCTCTTCGCCCTTAAAAGCCGGGGGATCCAAGCGGGGTATGTGTTTTATGGAAGTAAAAAACGACTTCTCCAAAGGCAGTATTGTTAAGAATATTATGGGTATGGCTGTACCGATGATCTTGGCGCAACTGGTCAATGTCCTTTATAACATTGTGGACCGGATCTTCATCGGCCGGATGCCGGAGAATGCCTTCCCGGCCTTAACCGGAGTCGGAGTCTGCCTTCCTATCATCTCGATGGTAACGGCTTTTGCCAACCTTTTCGGCATGGGCGGCGCTCCCCTATGTGCCATTGAGCGCGGGCGCGCCAACTATCAGGAAGCTGAAAAAATCATGGGCAATTCCTTTGTTATGCTCATTACCAGCGGGGTTATTCTGACCATAGCCGGCTTGCTGCTGAAAAGGCCGGTGTTATATTTCTTTGGCGCCAGTGATCTGACGTTCACCTATGCCAATCAGTATATAACCATCTATCTATTGGGGACCATTTTTGTCATGATCAGTCTGGGGATGAACCATTTCATCAATGCCCAAGGGTTCGGCAAAATCGGCATGATCACCGTAGTCCTGGGCGCTGTCGTAAACATCATCCTCGATCCGGTCTTCATATTCCTCTTCAAGTTAGGCGTACGGGGCGCCGCCCTGGCCACAATCATCTCCCAGTTTCTCTCCGCCTTGTGGGTCTTTTCGTTTTTAAGGGGTAAAAAGGCAATCCTGCGCCTGAAAAAAGAAAATTTCACCCTCTTATGGGAACGGGTAAAAAGAATCACCGGGCTGGGAACATCCGGGTTCATAATACACATTACCAACTCCCTGGTACTGATCCTCTTCAACGCCACCCTTCAGCAATTCGGCGGCGATTTATATGTGGGGGTTATGACGATTATCAATACCATCCGGGAACTCATCTCCCTGCCCGTCTTCGGGTTGAACAGCGGCGCACGGCCGGTTATGGGGTTCAACTACGGCGCCCGGGCTTACAAAAGGGTAAAAAGCTGTATTAAATTCACGGCCGGCCTTTCCGTTCTCTACACCGCCATCATGTGGCTGCTGCTCCAGGCTTTCCCCGGCTTCTTTATCCGGATTTTCAGCACCGAGGCGGAGGTGTTGGCAGCCGGGGTACGGTTAATGCGCCTCTTTTACGCCGCCTTTTTCATCATGGCATTGCAATACGCCGGCCAGTCAACCTTCCTTGCTTTAGGCCTGTCTAAACAGGCGATCTTCTTCTCCACCCTCCGCAAGGTGGTTATCGTCACACCGCTGGTAGTCATCCTTCCCAGGCTCTGGGGCCTTGGCAGTAGTGGCGTCTTCCTGGCGGAACCCATATCCGAAGTCATCGGCGGCATCGCCTGTTTTGCCACCATGCTGCTGACCATAAAGAAAAAGCTCAAAGACGGGGAGAAACACACCCCTTAAACAACGCCGCCCGGCTTTGCTTTGAAAGCCGGGCAGATGTTAGGCCGAATATCTTTGTTTAGTATTGAAAAACCCGGTAGGTTGTGGGTTCCATTTTTATGGTGAAAACACTTCTCTCACCCACTGTTTGCCCGCGGATTTCTTCCCCGGAGACCAGGTCGACAAGGTTGGCATTCTTCTTCTCCACCACGATCTTGAGATCGGAAAAGTACGGCAGGAACGACTCGACAATCAGGGTGTTATTATCATAAAGGAAGAGCCCCACATTGGCCGGGCCTTCCAGCCGGACGTCCAGATCCGCCGTTAAGACCCGGCGTATCTCGTCCAAAACCTCCGCCGGCAAGGCATATAGATCCCCGGGGTTTTCCGGGATGGTCAAAACATACAGCATGCCGGGGCCATAATCCGCCTCCAGCAAAATGGGGAAATTATTCTGCGGGCCAAAGCCCACAATCTGCTGGCAGGTGTCATTGGTGGCAAACGCGATCTGCGGGATGAGAATCTCTCTTGCCGCTTGATAATAATTCCCGAAGGAACACTCGTATGGCGGGTAGGCAAACTCCTGCACCAAGACTTTGTTTCCGGTATCCCTGATCTCCGCGATCTCCGCGAAGCCTTTCTCCTGCAAAGCTCGTAAAAGCCCGGAGGTGATTGCCACCTTTTTCCCGCTCCGCAAGTGTTCTTTGATCTTGGCGATGATCCCGCTGTCCCCGGCGGCGCTGGCAGTTAAAAGCACCAGTTCGCTGCCGGCGGGGAATTTGGCCGCCGGTTCCAGGGGAATCCCCAGCATCCCCAGGTACCCATGGAGATAGTCCTCTCCTGACGAGTGGTATGGTTTGTAACAACGGACGCCCACAGGGGCGCCGGTTTTCCCCAAAAAACCGTCCACCTGGTCAAAGACATGGCCGGCCAGGGGAAGGAAGATACTGCCCCGCGAAAAGAGCAGTCCCGCACAGAAGAGGGTGACCTCCCGCGCTTTGGCGAATAAGGTCAGGTAGGCCTGTTCCGCATAGGAACCGAGATTATAGAGACAGTCAAAACTGTCGAACCAACCGCCATTGTTCTTTCCCGGCGCGATGTTTTCCAAGTACCGCATGAGAAAATACCCGTTATACCTCGGCAGGCTTTGCTGGGTGTACATGGGGTTCCTGGTCTCTGTCCCCGTGTAAACCAGATCAAAGATCTCCGGCTCCGCCTCCAGGTTGTAACCGGTGTTTTGGTAATACTCGTACCAGTTGGGATATTTAATAACCATCTTGACCCCAGGATTCACCTTCTTGGCGGTCTTGACCACAACCTCCCGGGAGATCTCCGCCATTAATCCGGTTCTAAACTGCGACCAGGTTTTCTCTCCCTTGGCTTTGATACACGATTCACATTTGCAATTGGTGAAAAAGAAGTCGTCCAGGATAATCTCGTCAAAAATCCCGGCGGTGAATTCCACCACCTTCTTCAGTTTTGCCAGGTGCTCTTGGTTGGTATAACAAAATGATTGAAACCGCCAGCCTACACCGGCAAAGGGCGTAATCCCCCCGGCAGTTTCAAATCCCCTGCCGGCAAAGAACTCTTTTGCGTTCAGGATTGTCTCCCTCTCAATTATGTGGCCTCCACGGAATGTCTCCAGATAGACCTTATTGCATCTGATGTGTTTCTGCAGAAACTCGACCCTTTCCGCGAGCAACTCCGGATCCGCATATCTTTCCAGATCCCCGATGGTAAAATAGACAGCGGCGGAAAAATTCCGGTAATGTTTTTTCACTGCTTCTAACACCCCTTCATTATGTAACTCAAATACAGAGCAAAATGGTCACACCTTAATCTCCATGTCCAGGCTACGGAATTATCCCAACAGGAGCAGGCTGACGGCCATAACCGCCATCCCTGCGATCAGGCCGTAAATCGCCACATGGTGCTCTCCGTATTTCTCAGCAGCCGGCAGCAATTCATCAAGGGAAATATAGACCATAATCCCGGCCACTCCCGCAAAGATCACGCCGAACATGGCCTCACTAAAGAACTGGATGAGCAGGAAATACCCGATCATCGCGCCCAGCGGCTCGGAGAGGCCGGAAAGAAAGGAATAGCAAAAAGCCCGTTTCCGGTCGCCGGTTGCGTAATAAACCGGTACAGAAACTGCGATCCCTTCCGGGATATTATGAATGGCAACCGCCACCGCAATACTGATCCCCAAGGCCGGGTCCTGAAGCGCGCTCATAAAGGTCGCCAAACCCTCAGGGAAGTTGTGAATGGCAATCACCAAAGCAGAAAGCAGACCCAACCGCAACAAGTTAAGATCTTCCTTTCCCGTCTCCGGCTCCACCCTCTTCTCCATCTCCCGGACATCCCGCAAAGCGTGGGGGTTTTCCGCAGAGGGGACAAGTTTATCAATCAAAGCAACCACGGCGATCCCGGCAAAAAAAGCGATGGTGGTGACATAATTGCCCTTGACCGGCCCAAGGGCCGCCCCCAATGAAGCCCGGGCCTCGGCAATAATCTCAATCATGGAGACGTAAATCATAACACCCGCTGAAAAACCTAAAGTCGCGGAGAGAAATCTTGGATTTGTTGTCTTAACATAAAGGGCCATCAGGCTGCCAATCCCCGTCGATAAACCGGCCAATAAAGTCAGTCCGAAAGCAAACCACAGGGTGTCCGTTGCAACCTCCATATCTGATCCTCCTCCTTATCTCTTCATCCGGTTGCGGGTCCTTAATATTATTCCCCATAACCCCCGTTCTTCCTGCATTTGACGGTTTGTTTCTTTCCCTCCCTCTTTCCCAGGTTTGGTCCTCCCTCTTCCCTTAGTTTAGTCCTGCCTTTCCCTGGGTTTGGTCTCCCTCTTTCCTAGGTTTGATTTGATTCACTTTAGTTTAGTTTTATATTGTATTTTTTTACCGGCAATGACATATAATATAACAAAACAGGCCAAAAGGAGATGGTAGAGATGAATAGGCCCCATGCCATGCTCAGCCTAGCCCAGTACACTGTGTGGCGTAAAATTGCCTACTCCATCGGAACCGACCCGGAAATCTCTATTCGTAATCCCTACGAAAAAAACAACACCACCTTTATTGAGGTGGTTGTGGAAGATGGCTACCGGGCTCCGGCCGTTGCCGGTGTTTTGAAAGAGGAATATAATTCCGGAAGTATCCGTATTAGAGTCCACGTGATTGGTCCGGCGGGAAAACCGGTTATTCCTCCTGATGTGACAGAGCCGGGTTTCTCTCTCAAGCAAATGATTGAAACCGCCCTCTTCGCCAACCCATACTTTCACGAAATAATCCCCGACCGGCAGCCGGGGGAGGCGGATCAGGTATTGACGGCTGTCTTTTACCCGAAAGTCATCCGGTTATGGAGTGATGATCTCTCTGGTTATTACGGTTACGCCCATTACGTCGCCGAAGATCTCTTTGCCGAGGTGATACGGGGTAAATATAACGACGGAACGGTTTTGAATACGGCCACAATTCCCGGAAGGGCACTCATCTGACGCAACGGATCAGCTCCAGTCAAAGAATTGTTTTATCTCTCAAAGAACCGTTTTAGCTCTCAAAGTATTGCTTTATCTCTTCGTTATTAATCATCTCCGCCGTATACCAGCCCAAAAGCCGGTACAGTTCCCCAAGTTCAGGGGCATAGTCCGTCAAGGCCTGCCGGTGCTTGCCGATGGTTTCCAGATCTCCCCGGGCGATCGGCCCGGTCAGGGCCTCGTCCGGGGCCATCTGCTCAAGGTTTTCCAGGGTCCCCTTGACCAACCGGAGAAGGCCCTTTCTCACCTCTTCCCTGTCCATTCCGGCCTTCCTTAGCAACCGGAAGCTATTGCCGACAAGGGTCACCAGGTAGTTGGAGGCAATAACCGCGGCCGCATGATAAAGCGGTTTATACTCTTTCTTAATCACCAGGTACTTCAGGCCCAAAGACCGGGCCAACTCTCCGGCAAACCTCTCGCCCTTTTCATTGCCTTCAATAGTAAAGAGGGCTTCCGGCAACAGCTTAATCCCTTCCGTAAAGCCGGCAATTGCCTGTAAGGGATGGAAAGAAAAAACTCCCCCCTCCCAACCGGGAATTTTCAGGATCTCCGAATCAAGCAGACCGCTCATATGCATAAGGTACGCATCACTGTGCGGACCACCGCTGCCGGCAAGCCCGGCGGTTTCTTTGATTACCCTGTCCGGGGTGGTAATAATGATCAGGTCCGCGACCGGGACCGCTGCCGGCAGGGATTCCCTGTCGTAAACAGTGCCTTCACCGATTCTTTCCAGGGCCCGTAAACCCGTTTCGCGGTGACGGTTATACACCCCGAGGATCCGGTAACCTTTTTTTCTTAAAATATAGCCAAAGGCCGTGCCCACCCGGCCGCTGCCAAGGATCAGGACGTTCATTACTGCCACCTCCATCCTAACCTTTTCTCCGGTTTCCTTCCGCTTTTAGGTTCCTTTGGTTTGCCCTTGCTTTCCCCTCAACAATCTCCCGGTCGGTAAAGGATCACCGCCTGCGCACGGCGCCGCCTTTTCACCATTATACCACAGCGCCCCATAGGTATGAGGCCATTGGGGCTATATTTTATAGGGTGGGTTGACACTTCCCTTGGCAGCTTGTATAATGACAAAAAACCATATAAACAGCGGGCAAATGCCCACCATAAAATATTTTCCACGGGCGCTTGAAACTGCCTTGTGCTTAAATCTACTTGATGAAAGGAGAAAAAACTATGGAAACCATCCGTATCCCCGCCACTGCAAAGGGAAAACTCTATAAAGCCGCTTGGAAGCAATGTGTTGGCACCGGGAGAATCGGTCTGGCACTGCAAAAAGAATACCTGGAAGCACTGGAGTTTGTCCAGAAAGAAATCGGCTTCTCCTATATCCGGGGGCACGGGCTCCTCTCCGATGATGTTGGTATCTACCGGGAAGACAAAATAGAGGATGAAGTAAGGCCCTTTTACAACTTTACATATCTTGACCGGATCTTCGATTCTTTTCTTGAATTGAAGATCCGGCCCTTCGTCGAACTAGGGTTTATGCCGAAAAAACTGGCCTCCGGCGACCAAACCCTCTTCTATTGGCAGGCAAATACTACTCCGCCCAAGGATTACAACAAATGGGCGGAGTTGATTAAAGCTGTTGTCAAGCATTTCATCTCCAGTTACGGGTTGGAAGAAGTACGGCAGTGGCCTTTTGAGATCTGGAATGAGCCGAATTTGAGAGGTTTCTGGAAAGACGCGGATATGAAGGAGTATTTTAAGCTCTATAAGGTGACGGCCCATGCCATTAAGGAAGTGGACAGCGGGTTAAAGGTCGGCGGCCCCGCAATTTGTGGTGGGGCAGACCATTGGCTGACGGCATTTTTTGATTTTTGCCACAGAGATCAGGTACCCGTGGACTTTATCACCAGGCATGCCTACACCTCATCCCGGCCGGTTAAATTTTTCCCGCACCTGATTTATCAGGATATCTATGAAAACGACCATATGCTCAATGAACTCAAGACGGTCAGGGAGATAATTGACGACTCGCCTTTCTCCGGTTTGCCTTTTCACATCACTGAATTCAATACCTCATGGAGCCCGTGGAACCCCATTCACGATACGGTCTTTAACGCCGCCTACCTGGCGCGGATCCTCAGCGAAGGACCGGATTATGTAGATACCTTATCCTATTGGACCTTCAGTGATGTCTTTGAAGAAAATGATGTGCCAAGGTCTTTGTTCCACGGCGGCTTTGGGCTGGTGGCCCTGAACAATATCCCTAAACCCACTTTCCACTTGTTCTCTTTCTTTGCCAAAATGGGTAGCGAACAACTCTACCGCGACAAAAACCTCCTGGTCACCAGGAGAAAGGATGGAAGTATTGCCCTGGTCGCCTGGAATCCTGTTTATTTTGGGCCTACCGCCGCGACGGCCGAACCCCCTGTCGTGCCAAGAGAGTTAGAGATCCTGATTCCCTTCCCTAAAGAGGAGGTTTTTCTCAAAAAACAAACAATCAACGAAGAGTACGGTAACCCGCTGAAAACCTGGATGCAGATGGGCCGGCCTAGATTCCCAAGTAAAGCCATGGTGGAAACGGTGCGAGAGGCCGCCCGCCCCCATTTTTCCACCGACCGGCTGCAGACCGGCGACGGGAACCTCCGTCTCCACCTGTCACTGGGGAAAAATGAGGTGACATTCATCGAAATCATGGCGATCAATGACGAAACCGGTACTTACATTGGTTTGGATGACAGGATGATTGGCTACTGAAACCGTTTAAACAGATTTGGGCAGAAACTATTAATAGGGCACGCCGTGCGCGCGTGACAGGAGTTTCCGGTTAAATAAACGCGTAGTTCATACCCAGGTAGACAAAGTATAAGCAAAGAAGCACCAGGCCTTCGGCTTTCGTGATCTCTTCTTGTTTCATGCTTTTGCTGAAAAAACGAAAAACGAAGAGGATCAGAAGCATGGCCGGGATCTGTAACTTATAAAAGGTCACTGGAACACTCAGTCCGCCTTTTGTTACCGCGGCCGCGCTGCCAACCACAAAGAGGACATTTAAGATATCGGCGCCGACGATATTGCCGACGGCCAGTTCACCGTGGCCTTTGCGGGCAGCGGTTATGGCGGTAACCAGTTCGGGCAAGCTGGTCCCGAAAGCAACCAGAGTCGCAGCGATAATGCTCTGGGGAACACCTATCCGCACGGCGGTAATCTCAACCGTGGGAATGAGAATTCTTGATGAAACTATAACCAGAAGAATCCCGGCAAACAGCTTTAAAAACCGGAGAAAAATCGAGATCTTCCCTTCTTCGTCAAAAGTAGCGGCTTCTTGAAACTCCGGATTTTTTGACCATTTCATAGAGGTATAAATATATATAACCAGCAGGGCCAGGAACAACCAGCCCATCCACTGGCTGATCCTCCCGTCTCCGCCCAAGAAGGGAAGGCTGACAAAGGCCAATAAAACGCCGGCCCACACCTGAATCTTTCCCTGCCTCTTCACAATATGCGGATTTACCGGCAGCCGGCCAAAAAATACAGCCAAGCCGATAATTAAGCCGGTATCAACAATAATTGACCCAATGGCATTGCCCAATGCCAAATCCGGGTTTCCCCTAAGGGCCGCTAAAACTGATACGGAAGCCTCCGGAAGCGTAGTGCCCAAGGAAACAATTGTCGCCCCGATGATCGCTTTGGAGATCCCCAGTTGCAGAGAGAGGCCGACCGCCTCGTCCACCAAGATATCCGCGCCTTTGCTCAGAGTATAGAGCATGGCTGCTATCACCATAAACAAAGCTAGAGTGGGAAAGGATTGCAAATAGATTTGTACGATTTCTTCCAAAAAAAAGCCCTCCTTATTCTGTTAAAATTATCCCGTTTTCTGCAGTTTTTAATCTTTAAATCATCTGTTGCGTCATCCGCCGCCACGCATATGCCCCTTCTTACAGATCTTCCAAACAGTATCTAGGGCTATATTTATAATTTCGTATAAACCCGGAAATGTAATCTCTTTTCCCGTCTCTCTCCCCTATTTTACTATAAGATTGAAATATTACAATATATCATACTGTCTTATATTGTTTTATCCTGCCTTTACCAGCCCATACCGGGCTTAACATCGGGCAAAACGCGCACGCATATCCTGTGTTATTGGAAAAGGCAGCCACTAACATGGGATGGGTATTGGGAGAACAACAAGCAGCCGCCCTGCGGCACCTTTTTCCCGCAAGACGGGCGACGGTGGGCAGGGCGGCTGATTCCGCGCGCGCGGATCGGAAATAAACGGGGATTGCTAGGATTTGTTCCCGTATTCCCAGGATTTTTCCGGAGAGAACCTCTCCCGTAGATCCGGATATTGATAGTGCCCGATATCATTATCCTTGGGAAAGACAAATTTTGCCCCGTGTTTGAGGATGACGACTTTAAGTTTTGAACTATTAGCCTTTACCACCATTTCAAGTTGTTGCGGATCCAGAGCTGAACTGGCCCAGTTATCATAATGATATGGAATTACAACTTCAGCTTTTAGTGCTTCTGCGATCCGGTAGACCTCATATGGATTGAGTTTGTCTGTGACTCCCGGTGCGTTATGTCCCATATTGGTCAGGCAAAGGTCCACCTGGTGGTTTTCGCCAATCGCCCGGTAGCCATTATGGTATAAAGTATCTCCCAAGTGAATAATTCCACCGGCATCTGTTTTAAATAAGAAGCTGACTGCATATTTCCCATAATCCAACTTGCCATCCTGGACCTCTTCACCGGTTAAACAAGCCATGCGGTCATAATTAGGGACGATTGCCAACTCGACATCCTTATATTGGATGGTGTCACCCGGTTTAACCTGCCTGATCCGTTCCTCCGGCACCCCAAAAGCCCGAAACTTGCGACAAGTTACTTCCGGTCCGATAAACAAAGCATTCGTAGTTTGCAGGGCTGCTTTAATGCTGTAGATATCGCAATGATCTTGATGGTGATGGGTGCATAAAACCGCATCGATCTGCTCAAAAGCCCAGGGATCCACTACTTGCGGGTGTAGTCGCAACCATTCAAGGGATGGAGCTCCGCTTGTTCTACAGACTCCGCAATGGTCATAGGTTGTGTAATCTGACGGGCCTGCGTAATTATCAATGAGAAAAAAGGATTTGGGTGTTCTTAGCCCGAAAGAGGCCCCACCAAACCACCAAAGGGCTACCGTTTTGGGTTCGACAACGGTCGCATTGATCTGTTGGTTTAAAAATGTTCCCCATTCGGGAAAAGCCTCTTGAAGCCAAATTGAACGGGTGATTTCTCGATCTTGATCCAGCCATTTAGCGGATGGAACACCTCTGCCATCGGATTTTACAACCTCGTTTTTGTTTGGCTTTTTCACAAATACTCCTCCTTCTGCAAAAATAGCAATGAATCAATCTTTCTTTATCACTTTCTTTATCCCTTGCTGCAAAATGGTAGCATGCGTGCGCATATCAGCCTTTGTAATTATTGCGAATAAAATCAATGGCAGTACGGAGAGCTTCAACGCCACCTGTTCCATTATATTCCACTGAAATCCAACCAGTATAGTTGTTTTTCTGCAACAACGCAAAAATACGGTTGAATTCCACCAAACCGGTCCCGGGAACACCATGTTGGTAAATATTTTCGCCCAACCGGTCGCTGGCGTGTACATAAACCACGAGCGGGAGGACTTTCTCCAGCAGTGCAAGGGGGTCCTCGCCAACAACAATCAAATTGGAAGTATCAAAATTCACACGCAGGTTCGAACCCTCAAACATTGCCAAAATGCGCAAATAATCCTCCATGTGACGGGAAAGATCGGGATAAGTCCAGTAATAGTCCTTGTAATGATTCTCATAAGCAAGGACAATACCTAATTTATCCGCATATTTCAGAGACTTTGCAAAACCCTCTTCAACCCAAGTAAAGAGCTGCTCTCTGGGTACTCCCTTATGCTCTTGTCCCGCAGTTAAACGATAATAAGGCGCACCTAAAACCTCGGCCAACTGGATACTTTCGCAGCAAAGAACCACCTGCCGCTCCCTCTCTTCCCTTTGCGGGTGGGTGAAATCAGAAGCACCGGTAAGCATGGAAATTGACAACCCATAGCCCTCCGCCAGTTTTGCAATTTTTTTGGCTTCGGCAAAGGGGTCATCATCCCCCAGGAAACTGCGGTGCATTTCTACTCCACCAAGGCCCAGAGAGACTGCTCTCGCAAACCAGTCTTCCATAGTCATTGTTTTTGTCTTTACTAACTCATCGAAGAAAAGAAGGGGTAAACAACTAACTTTACTTTTTTGCATTTTCGTCTCCCATTTCTTCTAATTGATGTCATGTTATGGTATATAATGGCCGGCATCTGTTGGCGGGTTTCTAAGTTTCAATAAGCTGGATTTGTATCACGTCTGATGCCGGCCAAATTGAAGATAAATCACGCGCATACGCGCCGAAGGAAAATCGTCTACTCTTCAAGTCCCAGCAGTTTGGCTGGATTAGTCTTAATCATGCGTTTTATATCCTCGGGAGAGACTTTCATTGCCAGCAGTATTTTTATAAAAATCTTCATTATTTCCACGGGGTTGGTGTTGATGACCGAACCCCCGTCGGTAGCCACTATTACTTTGTCGACGCCGACTTTTTCTATGATCTCCAGCATCTCCCAGGGGTCGCAGTTTGGATTATTGAAATGGGGTACGCTGGTATAGAAATGGAGTAACACGTAGGCGCCCATTTTGGCCATTTCCGCCTGCTGATCGGCTGAAGCTTTATTAACATTCCAGTTGGGGTGGGTGAGCATGATTCTCTTCAGCCCGATTTTGTTTGCTTCCTCAAGGATGATAAACCTTTCCCTTGTTCCTGAATGGCAAAGATCAAGAACCAAATCGGCTTCTTTGACCATATGGAGGATTTCCACAAGTTCCGGCAGGGGTTTCCCCGCGGGAGTCAGGAGTTCGATGCCGCCGGGTTCCCCGATTACCCTGTTGTGATGGGCCCCGTCGTGGCTGGGCAGCCAAACGACCCTACCTCCCAATTTGATACACATCTCCACGGCTTTGGGATTGAGCCCGCCTACATAGCTGTTAAGAGTAACCCCGCCGATTATTAAGGGCGCTTTTTTCTCGTTTTGTTCCGCGTATTCATCAACGATATTTTGCACAAAAAGAGTGGTTGCTGCTGTCGGGATGGTATGGGCTTTAAAAACCAATGCCCCCATTTCAGCGTCACAGGCATATTTAGCAATTTCCGCCATGTCCCATCCGACATCAATCAACGGGTCGGGGGCGCCATGAACATGGGCATCGATTGCCCCCTTCATCAGTTCATCCACATCTTTATTGGTTACCGACCATTCTTCCCCCATACTTTCCAGGGTGCAATAGGCGCGCCGGGCATCAGCCGACCACTTCTCCGTAAGGGACAATTCTTCGACATTATCGTATTTGCTCACTGTGTATATTCCTCCAGTCTGTCAAGTTTTTCTGGAACCTGTGTTTCTTTATGGAAAAAGGTTTGGGGAGAGCAGTACTTGTTCAGATCAACAGCAACAGGCAGGCATCAAAACTAGAACTGATTCCACTTCCGATCAACTTTGTGAACATTTTCTTTTGTAACATCGATGAGCGGCGTATAGGTCATTTTGGGGAATTTCTCCAGGAACTCGTAGGCTTTCATCAGGCCCAGATACCCAATCATACCCGGTTGCTTCATGCAAGTATAATCGTATTCGCCTTTTTCAATGGCGGTCATTCCCGGTTTTTCACCGCCGCCGCCGGCAAAGATGATACCTTTAACCCCAGCAGCTTTAGCCGCATTTATTGCGCCTAAGGCAATTTCGTCGGCGCAGCAATATACTGCATCTACATCCGGATGGGACTGGAGAACATCCTGCATAAGCTGAAGTCCGCTCTCAATCGTATCTCTTCCCGACAGGCGGGTAACGACTTTGATCTGCCGGTTCTTTTTGAAGACGGACATAACGCCATCTTCTTGGTATTGCGGGTAAGTAGTCCCTTCCGGACCCCTGAGCAAAGCGACCTTTCCGCCTTTACGGCCTAACCGTTTGACAATGTATTCGGCAATCCTGACACCGATCTCATAGTCATCCTGGCCTACCCAAAACAAGGTCGCTTTCGACTCGGATCTCCGGCCGAGGGTTATAACGGGAACACCTGCCCGGACCGCCTGTTCGATTGGGCCGACAGAACCTACGGCGTCCACCGGGGAAACCAGCAGGATATCAACGCCCGACTGAACAAAATCCTCGAGATCCCTCATTTGTTTGACCGGGTCTTCACCTGCGAAAAGAATCTTGACGTCAATCTTATCAGAGCCAATTTCTTTAGCAGCTTCTTTAATTCCATACTCAACATTTACATAAAAAGGTATGTCGGCCGCAGGTAATGAGACCCCAACTTTCCATTTTTTCGGAGCGCTACTGCAGACTATTCCACTTACTACCATCACGATTGCCATGAAAGACCAGATTATTACCCTGACTCTTCCTCTTGTTTTCACGTTTTTCGCCCCTTTTTGTTGTTTTTGTTGCTCTCCCCAAACAACTATGTGAGTCTGGCCTTACTACGGATAGAATCCAACAACACCGCGCCAATGATGATACACCCGATAATAACTTGTTGGTAAAAATAATGGACATTAAGCATATTCAAACCCGTCGACAACATCGCCATTAGGCTGGCCCCTAAAAACGTTCCACTAAGACTTCCCTCTCCTCCAAGTAAAGAGGCGCCGCCGATAACAACGGCAGCGACCGCCTGTAACTCATAGCCGGTGGCCAAGTTAGGCTGGCCCGAAGAGACCCGTGCCGTTAAAACTATTCCCGCCACTGCCGCCAACATGGCGGAGATCGTATAGACCTTGATCAATACCCGGTCGGTATTTATCCCCGACAACCGGGTAACCTCAGGATTACCTCCGGCGGCAAATACAGAAAAGCCGAATTTAGTCCGGTTAAGCACAACCCAACATATTCCAAAGATCACCAGTGAAATCAGGACCGGGATTGGGAATACCTTCTTTATAAAACCGAGCCCAATTGCGTTGAATCTATCAGGCAGCCCGATTATTACTCTGCCGCGGGTTATGATTAATGCAATTCCCCGTGCAATTGACATCATACCGAGTGTTGTCACAAATGGCGGGACTTTCCCTTTGGCCACCAAAACGCCGATAAGAATACCAGCTAAGATGCCGCTGAGGACGCCGGCACAGATGGAGGGGAAAATGCTTACCCCTTTAGCCATCATTACTGCGGCAATACATCCGGACATAGCCATAACAGATCCGATGGACAGATCGATCCCACGGGCGATGACCACAAAGGTAACTCCAGTCGCGACAATGAGATTAATGGACATTTGCGTCATTATGTTGAAAAAGTTGTTTACAGATAAATACCGCCGGTTAAATGCAGTGAAAAGTACGGTTAAACCTAGGATGACCAGGACTAGGAGTAGATTTTGCACAAGTTTTCTGTTTTGGAAAATGCGTTTACTGCTCAATTTCAATGTTTTTCACCCTCCATCAAGATTTTCAGGACCTGTTCCTGGCTAGTCTCCTCCCTATTGTAGATACCAATAACCCGCCCGTTTTGCAGCAGTAAAATACGATCACTCAACGAGAATAACTCCTGAAGATCCGAAGAGACAAGAATTACGGAGTTACCTTGTTCCGCATATTCATGAACCAATCTGAGGAGTTCGGCTTTTGACCCCACATCTATACCGCGTGTCGGCTCATCCAATAATAGAATCGAGGTGTTTGCCGCCATCCATTTTGCCATTACTACTTTTTGCTGGTTACCCCCGCTAAGCTGTTCTCCTTTGCCATTCATACCGGGGGTTGAGATCCTTAATGCCTTGATCATACGGGAAGCCAGTTCCGCTATTTTTTTCAAACGCAAAAAACCCATATTTGACACTTGATTCAAGGAGGAAATAACAATGTTATTCCTCACCGGCAAGTGAAGGATGATCCCCTCCTCTTTACGGTTTTCAGGAACAAAGCCGATTCCCCGGCGAAGGCTATCCATCGGTGATTTGGGGGAGAAAGGCTTGCCAAAAAGCTGAAATTCTCCTTTATCGGGCAGTTCAGCGCCGAAGATACTTTTGAGGACCTCTGTCCGGTAGGAACCTACCAAACCGGCAATCCCAAGAACCTCGCCCTGCTGTAAATCGAAGCTTATATCCTGGAAAAGACCTTTTCTTGACATCCCTTTTACAGAAAGTACAATTTCCCCGGTCTTTTTGTGTAATGGAAATTGCGACTTCACAGTGCGTCCCACCATCAGCCGGATCATTTCCGGGATATCCAGTTCGTTCTTGTCCTTGGTGGCGACGACTCTCCCGTCTTTTAAAACGGTGACGCGATCGGCAATCGGTAAAATCTCCCCTAACCGGTGGGAAATAAAAATACTACTGATACCCCGGTTTTTCAAACTAAAGATCAAATCGAACAAGACCTCAGTTTCTCTCCGGCTCAAGGTAGCAGTAGGCTCATCAAAAATGATAATTTTGGCGTCCATCGATAGCGCTTTCGCAACTTCGATTAATTGCCGTTCCGCAATTGACAATTTCCCTACGGGACATTTTGGATCAATCTCAATGCCCAGTTCAGCAAGTAAAGAATCTGCCTTTTCGTATAGAGACTTACGGTCGATAAAAGCCCCTTTCAAAACTGGCTCGTTACCTAAGAAGATATTCCTGGCGACATCAAGCTGGGGGATGAGGCTCATTTCCTGGTAAACCGTTCTAATACCCGCTTTCATAGATTCTTTCGGGTCGCCAAGTTTTAGTTGGCGCCCTTCCAGAAAAACCTCCCCCTCGTCGGGCTTAACGGCGCCGCTCAGCACCTTTATTAAGGTGCTCTTCCCGGCACCGTTTTCGCCAATCATGGCTTGAACTTCTCCTTTGCGTAATGAAAAAGATACATTGTTTAGTGCATGAACCCCTCCAAATCTTTTGCTTATTCCAGACATTTCTAAGAAGCTATCTGCGAAGCCATCTGCCATCCTTAAAAACCTCCCAACGCATTTGTTTTAAAGAGCCAGTCAGTTTTTGTTCGGGGGGGAAGACAACAGGTTTTTGCTTATATTTTGCAGGTGTATCTCAACGGCCTTCATTGCCTGCTGGGGATCTTTATTTTTTATCGCCTCAAAAATTGCCCAGTGTTCTCTTGTTAGCTTTTTGACCAGAGTTGGTGTCTCAAGGATTTCCTCATTCATCGATTGCCAAAGCTTTCGCTTGATGGGAGCAACAACAACCTCCATGGTCTGTAATAAAACCCGGTTGTTTGTTGCTTCCGCAATTGCCATGTGATAATCCAAATCCTTATCAATCCAGTATCTCCTATAGTCGGTTATTCGTTCCAGCCTTAATAGAATTTTTTCCAGGTTGCGCAAATCTTCTTCTGTCCGGTTTGTAGAGGCAATTGCTGCGATTTCTCTTTCAATAGCCATCCTGGCCTCTAATAACTCGGAGGCACTCACTTCTTCTAACAAAATTTCCTGTGTTTTTTCGAAGAAAATTCGATCCGTATTCACAATAAATTTCCCTTCCGGGCGCCGTTCAATCACCCCCGCCAGTTCCAAAGCGATGAGCGCTTCCCTCACAGAAGTGCGGCTAACATTAAGTTGCTGGCAGAGATTCCTTTCACTCTCGAGCTTATCCCCGATCCGTAACACCCCTTGCTCAATAAGCCTGCGGAATTGATCAATAATCAACTGATAATTCCTGGTCTGCACAGTCTTAATGGGCTCAAACAAAACAAAACCCCCTAGTTATGTATTATGGACAGATGGTATTATGGTATACCATAATACCACAATACCATCATAGCACTGGATGATTTAGTTGTCAATAGCAATTTTGGTTGAATTGAGCAGTTGATCTTGATTTTTCATATCCCTTTCCGCTTCCATCCAGCAAAAATCTTCCGGGAAAGAAAAAGGGGGGAAATAAAAAAAGCCTTCTCTGTGGTTGAGAGAAAGCCTTTCTGACGATTTGGTTTGTACCAGCCACCCCTGTCACCCATAAATCGCAGGAAATTTCCGGTGCCTTAGCCAGCCCATTCCGGGCTTCCAACCTCCGGCAAAACGTGCACGCGCATCCTGGGTCACCCGTTATGTGCAGGAAATTCCCGGTTGGTAGAGAATAAAATGGATATTAAATGGAAAGAGGGATCAGAAAATGATGGAATTGCCCGAAGCCGTGGTTATGACGGAGCAAATCAATGCAACGCTCAAAGGCAAGAAGATTGCGAGGGTCACTGCCAACCATTCACCCCACAAGTTCGCCTGGTTTTTCGGCGACCCGGAGATTTATGATGACCTGTTGGCTGGAGAAACGGTTGAGCAGGCGGCGCCGTACGGGGGCATGGTGGAGATCACAGCCGGCGGCGCCAAGATTGTTTTTAGCGAAGGAATAAACCTGCGCTATTTTGCCGCCGGGGAAAAACTGCCGGCAAAGCACCAACTGCACCTGGAATTTACCGACGGGTCTTCCCTGATTGGTTCCGTACAGATGTACGGCGGCTTATGGGCCTTTCCGGACGGGGCGTTTACCAACCCGTACTATGCGGTAGCCAGGGAAAAACCTTCACCCCTGACGGAGGAGTTTGATTATCCCTATTTCAAAACACTGTTAATGGGTGAAAAAGTTCCGTCATTACCGGCCAAAGCCTTTCTCGCCACCGGGCAGCGGATCCCGGGACTGGGGAACGGGGCGTTACAAGATATCTTATGGAGAGCCCGGATCCACCCGAAACGGAAGATGGCCACCTTATCCCAGGAAGAACTTCATATACTGTTTAGCGCGGTAAAATCCGTTCTTGTGGAAATGGTCGCCGGCGGCGGCCGGGATACCGAGCGGGATCTATACGGGCATCCGGGAGGATACCAGACCATTCTCAGTAAAAAGACGGTTGGCGGGCCCTGCCCAGCCTGTGGGACCGCAATCCAAAAAGCGGCGTATTTGGGCGGCAGCATCTATTTCTGCCCGGAGTGCCAGAAGCTGAGATGAACCTGAAAAATTCCAGAAAAAATTGAACCGGAACCCCAAAATCCGCGACTATATAAGTGAGAGGGTTGAGGGGATGAGTTTTGAGGAGATCTATTCCAAGTATGTGGATGCGGTCTACCGCTTTCTCAAGTTCAAACTGGGCGATGAACACCTGGTCGAAGATGTTCTCCAAGAGACCTTCCTGGCCGTCTACAAGAATTTCCAGAAGATCGGGGAAGTCAGCTCACCTAAAGCCTGGATTCTCGCCATCGCCCGCCATAAGCTCGTCGACCACCTGCGGAAAAAACGCCTGGTCGAAGTGGAGCTTAATGAAGGGATAGAGGTTGATCCCGGGCCCGATCGCCTCTTTATCCACCAACTACTGAGTCATTTGGATGAGACAGCCCGTACCATTCTTTACGGTCTATACGTCGAGCAGCTGACTTGCAGCGAATTAGCGGAGATCCTGGGGATTCCGGTGGGAACGGTAAAAAGCAAAGCTCATGCCGCTCGAGCCATCTTACAGAACAAGCTGAAGGAGGAGAGTGTATGACCCGCCAGGAAATGCATGAACTGGCCTTAGACTACCTGCAAAAGCGGCTGACAACCGAAGAAAAAGCCAAGGTATTCCGGCTGATCGAAGTGGACGCCGAATTTCTTCAGGTCCTTTCCTTTGAAGCAACACTCTTGCGCCAGTTTGAACAGTTAAAAACCACGGCGCCTGCCGGTTTACGGAAACGGGTTCAGGAGAGAATCACCGCCGCCACACAAAACCCTGGCAAAGTCATTGCCGGGCAGGTCATCCACTATATCCTTAAGGGGACACTCCCGCAAATAGCTTGGGCTGTTTATCAACCATGGCAAAGGAGGGTGTTTGCTTATGAGTGATATCCCCGTTAAAGAAATTGGCGAGTTAATGGATGAGTTGGCTTCAAAAGTCCCGCATCTGCTTAGGGAGATTATGGCCGCCTTTTATTCGGTGGAAGCAGCCACCAACATAGGAGCGGCAGTCGGCGCTTTCTACAAAAAGCTGCTGGATTCCGGGATCAGTCAAGAGGATGCCATGAGGATGACCCAAGATTATCTGAATACCTTCAAAGATGTGGCAAAATTCCAGGGCAACTTCGAGCAAAAAGGGAAAGACTCCTGATTATGCAAGTTCGCAGAGGTTTCCCATGCTGAAATCAATTGGCGGACTGATCTTCGGTATCCCCCGGTTATTGGGGAAGGTCGGTTTTACTTTCCTTGCGGGCTTCATCCAAAGGAGGAGAGCAGTGAAGCTCTTCCGCAAGCAACTGCAGCAAGCCGGTCTCGACCCGGCGGTCGTCGCAAAACTGACCCGCTCCTATAAAAGCTTTACCAACCCACTGAATTGGAGAGCTTCTATCCGAAAAAAATCTGGTTGAGTGCGCGCGTGCGCAGAGAGAAGAAGAAAAGAAAGACCTCTCTATGGAAAAGAGAAGGTCTTTCTTTTTTCCATCCGCATCTATATCCTTTCCCAATCTTTTGCAAACAATCTTGAAAAACCCGGATAAGGTTCCAAAGCAATGATTTGAAAATCGATCAACCCTTCTTTAACCAAAGGCAATGTTTTCAAATGGTCTTCGGCCTCTTCAACGTCTTCACATTCCATAATAATTACTGCTGTATGCTTGTGTTGATCAAAATATATCTCACGAAATATTCCTGATTTATAAAGTTCCCAAACCCTAAAAGCCTCCGCCTGCAAATGCGGTTCATAAGCGCGT